>NZ_JBMDKC010000022.1:0-66998 GCF_057809515.1 Bacillus sp. FG16 | reverse complement strand
AAAAACTGCACCTCCAATTGTTAGACTGTGTCTAACAATTGGGGTGCAGTTCAATTGGCGCGCCCATTGATCCGCTTCCAATATAGCATCAAGTGAAGGATCTTTTACATTATGATGAGCTTCAACTGTTTTGTAAATTGTTTTTTCAATATCGAAAAAGGCAATTTCATTTTTTAAGTATAGTGCATTCGCAATTTCATTTGCTGCATTTAATACAGCGGGAGTAGTACCACCGATTTTGCCACATTCATATGCGTATTGTAGACAAGGGAACTTCTCTAAATCTGGTTTTTCAAAATGTAAACTACCGATTTCTAATAAATTTAATTTTTCATAGGAAGAAGGTAGCCGAGTAGGATAGTGAAACGCATATTGAATCGGCATTCTCATATCAGGAGCACCGAGCTGTGCCATAACTGATCCATCAATAAATTCTACTAAAGAATGAATGATACTTTCTTTATGAATCATTACATCAATTTTTTCATACGGAATATCAAATAGCCATCTCGCTTCCATTACTTCAAAGCCTTTATTCATTAATGTGGCAGAATCAATCGTTAGTTTTGCACCCATTAACCAGTTTGGATGTTTTAAAGCGTCCTTAGCTTGTAATGTTTGCATTTCTTCACGTGTTTTATCACGAAAAGCACCACCGGAAGCTGTTACAATTAACTTCTCAATCTCTTTATTATTTTCGCCGTTTAAACATTGGAAAATAGCTGAATGCTCACTATCTACTGGAATTAAGCGACATCCGTTTTGTTGCGCTAGTTCAGTTACGATATGTCCAGCTGCAACCAAAGTTTCTTTATTAGCAATAGCGATATCTTTCTTCGCTTTTAATGCTTCAATTGTTGGGAGTAATCCTGAAACACCGACAACAGAACTTAATACAAGATTTGAATCAGGGTGAGTAGCTACTGCGATTAAGCCATCAGTCCCGTGTGTGATTTTTGTATTTGCTGAAATACGCGTACGAAGCTTGTCTGCTAAGTCTTTTGTCGCAACGCTTACAATACGAGGTTGAAACGTTTTGATTTGTTGCTCAAGAAGATCGATATTATAATTTGCGGTTAAACCGACGATTTTAAAATGTTCAGGATGAGCTGAAACGACATCTAATGCAGATGTGCCGATGGATCCTGTTGAACCTAAAATTGATATATATTTTACCATGAAAAAACCTCCAAAGTTGTTTCGAATATTTCTGCAAACCTATATAACATTAGACAATTGAAGTGGAAATTCCTGCTATATAAAATAGAAAACTAGGGTTTGTTTGGAAGTGAAATGTGATAAACTGTAAAAAATAACGAAAAAGCAATGAAAGAGAAGAGTACATATTCGAAACTTTTCAGAGAGCTGATATGTGGTGGGAATCAGTAAGGGATGAATATGGAATGGGCTCTGGAGCTTCTAACTGAAATGAGTAGGTAAAGACGGTTACTTCACGTTAAGAAGTTGAAGTGAGCTATAATGATAGCTAATTAAGGTGGTACCGCGGGAGTTTCTCGTCCTTTTTAAGGATGAGAGGCTCTTTTTATTTTGAGAAAGGAGGAGTTAGTGTGAGTGAAAAAATAATGTTAACAGGAATTAAGCCGACAGGTTATCCGCATTTAGGAAATTATATTGGTGCGATTAAACCTGCATTACAAATGTCAAAGAATAATGAAGGAAAAGCATTGTATTTTATAGCGGATTATCATGCGTTAAATGCTGTGCATGATTCAGAAAAGTTCAGCAGTTATACGAAAGAGGTAGCAGCTACTTGGTTATCGCTTGGACTTGGGGAAGATGTTATTTTTTATCGACAAACAGAAGTATCGGAGATTCTAGAATTAGCTTGGATTTTAGCTTGCCTAACTCCGAAAGGTCTTATGAACCGTGCTCATGCGTATAAAGCGAAGGTGGAGCAAAATAAAGAAGCGGGTTTAGAGGTAGATGCAGGAGTGAATATGGGATTATATACGTATCCGATTTTAATGGCGGCTGACATATTACTATTTCAAGCTACTCATGTACCAGTTGGGAAAGATCAAATTCAGCATATTGAAATTGCACGTGATATTGCGACGTATTTTAATCATACATTCGGCACGACATTTACACTTCCGGAGTATGTAGTGCAAGAAGAAGGAGCAATATTACCAGGACTTGATGGAAGAAAGATGAGTAAAAGTTATGGGAATGTAATCCCGTTATTTGCAGAGAAAGAAAAACTACGAAAGTTAATATTTAAAATCAAAACAGATTCTTCACTTCCGAATGAACCGAAAGAAGTAGAAACATTATTTATGATATATAAAGAGTTTGCGAGGGAAGATGAAATACAGTCGATGCGTGAAAAGTATGAGACTGGAATCGGATGGGGCGATGTGAAAAAAGAGTTATTTCGCGTTGTAGATCGTGAGTTAGCTGGACCTCGTGAGAAATACACTATGTATATGAATGAACCAAATTTATTATATGAAGCGTTAGAAAAAGGTGCTGAGCGAGCAAGAAAAATCGCGAGGGTAAATTTAGCGGAAATTAAAAAACGGATTGGATTTGAGAGGGGGCGCTGAGCGTTCCCTCGTTTTTCGATATCAATTATTCTTCATATCGATACATAGAGCAATAAGTTCGCACTTCTTTTCCGAACTTATTAGTTGCATATATTAAAAAGTATGCTAATATAGGGTTACTTATTAAACTTGTTTAATAAGTTTAATTAAAGGTACTTATTAAAGGTGTTTAATAAGTGCCTCCCATATAATAAAAAAGGAGAGGATTGTATGAAAACGGAGAAAGAAAAGATGGTGGCAGGAGAAATGTATATTGCGGATGACGAAGAATTGGTGGCTGATAGGGTGGAGGCAAAACGTTTAACACGCCTTTATAACGAGGCGATGGAGACAGGAGATGAGAGGCGTTTTACATTATTAAATCAGCTTTTAGGTTCTTCAGCTGATGGGAAAGCACAAATTAATCCTGATTTTCGTTGTGATTACGGCTACAATATTCATGTTGGAAAGAGCTTTTTCGCAAATTTCAATTGTGTGATTTTGGACGTTTGTGAAGTTCGAATCGGTGATAATTGTATGTTTGCACCTGGTGTTCACATTTATACTGCTACTCATCCATTACATCCGGTGGAACGAAACTCTGGCAAAGAATATGGAAAACCGGTAAAGATAGGTAACAATGTTTGGGTTGGCGGAGGCGCTATTATTAACCCTGGTATTTCAATTGGAGATAATGTTGTAATTGCTTCAGGGGCAGTTGTGACAAAAGATGTACCTAATAATGTAGTTGTTGGTGGTAACCCAGCTAAAGTTATTAAAACGATAGAAGAGTAAAAGGTGTTTTCATTAGAGTATAAATTATCGTATAGACAATTTGAAAGGTGTTTCATATGAAGAAAGATTTTGCGGAAAATGATACAAAGACGCTACTTGCCTCTCGAAATGCTCTATTCCTCTTATTTGCTTTGCCAGGTGTGGCATTTGCTACATGGATTTCTAGAACAGCAGCTACTCGAGATATTTTAGCAGTGTCAAATGCAGAAATGGGCTGGATTTTGTTCGGATTATCTGTCGGTTCAATAATTGGTTTACTGAGTGCAAGTCATTTTATTGACGGTAAGGGAGCTAGAGACGTTATTATAGGCAGTATGTTTTTTATGATTGTTGGATTGCTTTGTTTAGGTATTACTATTTATTTTGTTTCTAGTATGGGGGCTTTTGGTAGCTTACTAGTATTTGGAGTAGGATATGGATTAGCAGAAGTCGCATTGAATGTAGAAGGTTCTGCCATTGAGCAGAAATTAGGAACAACTCTTCTTCCGAAATTCCATGGCTTTTTTAGTATAGGAACTTTAGTAGGCGCGCTCAGTGGTTCTGCCGCCATCTCGCTTCATATCCTAATTTTGTATCAGTTCCTGACGGTTTCGGTCATGTTTATATTACTTGTATGTATGTTGTATCGTTTTCTTCCGCATGGAACAGGAAAGAAGGAGAAATCGCGGAACAAAAAGCGAGCGAAGCATACTTCCTTACGGATGGAAAAAAAGGTGCTTTTACTTGGTCTTTTTGTGCTTGGAATGGCATTTACAGAAGGTAGTGCCAACGATTGGCTGCCTATCGTAATGGTAGACGGACATCAGCAAAGTGTAGTGACAGGTTCTATTATGTACACTATTTTTGTATTGGCAATGACGTTAGCTCGTATGTGTAGTAGTTATTTCCTTGATCGCTTCGGTCGCGTCGCTGTTATGCGTGCTACTATTATGATGGCGATTATAGGAATGACAATTGTCATATTTGTGAGTAACTCATATTTTCTAGCACTTGGTGTAGTACTGTGGGGGATTGGTGCTGCGTTAGGTTTCCCAATTGGGCTTTCTGCTGCTGGAGATGACAGTGAAAATGCGACTTCTAATGTTGCTGCAGTTTCTATCATCGGTTTTACAGCGTTTTTAGTCGGACCACCATTTTTAGGAATACTTGGAGAAGCATTCGGAATACGTAATGCTTTGCTAGCTGTTTTATTATTTGTTATCTTGTCTGGAATTGTATCGTCTGTTACGAGAGAGAATGCATCGAGTTAAATACGGAGTGCCGCTAGTAGAAATATATCATCTCTATTGCTTTAGAAAATGATGTATGATATATTGTCAACGCAACTTATTAAAAGTGTTTAATAAGTATGTTGATTAAGGTGGTGAGCGATTTGAGTGAACAATTTGTTACTCAAAAATCGATTAAAGAGACGATCCTTCGCGGCATTCGTACAGCTCTTCTAGAGCGAGGTAGTGCAACGAAAGTTGAACTTAGTAATACATTAGAAATCAGTTTTCCAACGATAAGTAAATTTATAGAAAAAATGAAACAAGACGGTGAAGTCACTTTAGCCGGTTTAGATGATTCAAGTGGTGGAAGAAGAGCAAAACGATATGAATATAATCCAGAATATATGTTAGGTTTAGCGATATTTTTAGAAAAAAATGAGACGAACTATACAATTTTTAACTGTTTAGGGGAAGTAAAAGAACAAGGCAGTACTTCAAGTGCATTAATTGATACGGGTCTAAGTGTATTAACAGAACATATAGAAAGTCTTATAGCTACGTTTCCAAAGATAAGTTCAATCTCAATTGGTGTTCCTGGTGCTGTCGATAATGGGCGTATTTTCTATATTCCTGGATATGAAAAGTTCCAAAATTTTAATTTGAAAAGTCACTTGGAGGAACTGTTTTCTATACCAGTAGTAATAGAAAACGATATGAATGCTGCAGTGCTCGGCTATCATAAAAATACTGGAAACAATGAAAATTCCTCTCTTGTATATTTGTATTCAGGTCAAAATGGCCCAGGTGCGGGGATTATGGTAAATGGAGATGTCGTACGCGGAAGCACATTTTTCTCAGGAGAGATATCTTTCGTCCCGCAGTACGATAATAAAAATTTCTTGCAAGCTTTGAGAAGTGAAGATTCGAATAATCCAGAGGAATATAATATAGATGCTATTACTCGTTTAATAGCTACATGTATAGCTATTATTAACCCTCATGGATTCATCTTCTGTGATGATGAAGTGAACCAAATTGTAATAGATCAGATTGTAAAAAGTTGTCCGCAGTACATTCCGGCAGAACATATTCCGAAAATAACAGTGAGCAACTGGAAAGAAGATTATTTATATGGGTTAAAAAGCCTTGGACTTGATCTTATGATTATGAGAACAAATAAAGAAAATTAAATGTACTGGCAATGAAGCATCCAATTGCCAGTTGAATAACATAAAAGAAAAGGTGTCGATTATGAAAATTGAACATGTAGCAATTTGGGTGAATGATTTAGAAAGAATGCGTGATTTTTATAAACAGTACTTCGGTGGTGAAGAAAATAGCTTATATCACAATCCGAAAAAGCAGTTTGAATCTTATTTCATAACTTTTGAAGGCGGTGCGCGTCTAGAACTTATGAAGCAGGTAGGGATAGACGAGAAAGTACAAACACAAACAATAGGATATGCGCATATTGCTTTTTCAGTAGATAGCAAAGAAAAAGTGAACGAATTAACTAATACATTAAGAGAAGCAGGATACCCAGTGCTAAACGGGCCGCGTACTACAGGGGATGGTTATTATGAAAGTGTAGTAAGTGATCCTGAAGGAAATCAGATTGAGATAACAATCTAACATTATATTTACTAATAATTGATAAAAAATAAAATTTTGTTGTTCCCCCAAATGTGTACGAGAAACCTATTATTTCTGCAGAAAGGGGGACATAACGTTGAGTGAAATCATTTTTATTTTCTGTATATATCCATTGCTTGTTTGTATTGTTTCAATAGCTGGAGCATATAAAGTAGGTACATTTTATGTGATGCCAATAGTAACATTTCTTATTTTTCTTATGTTAAATGTTACAGTGCACGATCCAGCATTTTTCTTTTGGGTGGGCATGTATACTATTCTTTCATTTATTGTTTCTTATATAACTATCCTTTTTATAAAGGGATATAAAGTTGTAAAAAGAGAGCGTTAATATCATTTTGGGGAAATAGGGATTTACGGTGAATGACAACAACCTCATTTCACGTTGTAATGACGGGAAATGAGGTTGTTTGATTTCTATTTTTTATTGGAGTGATGAAAATCGCGAAGAATCTTCTCAATGACTGGATGAAGAGTACTAGGTAACTCATCAAGCGGAAAGAAACGTAATTCTTTTGACTCAGTTTTATCACATACAAGCTCCCCATGAAATTCTCGGCAAATATAAACAACGAGTACACCGTGTACTTGATCGCCATTTGGATAGATTTGAAAGAAATCTGGCCCTGAGTATGTACGGATTAGTTCTGGATTTTTAATAATAAGTCCAGTTTCTTCAAACACTTCTCGTTTTAAAGCATCTTCTAACGTTTCGTTATATTCTAAGGCACCGCCAATAATGCCCCAGCGGTTAAAATCTGTACGAAGCTGCAGCAATACTTCATCTTTTTCATTTAATATAATGGCGTGTGATCCTATTAAAATCAGTGGGTGATTTCCTACTAGATTTCTCATATCTTCAATATAACCCATAGTTGTCTCCTTATAGCTAATAATAATTTGGAAGTTCCTTTAACATTCTTTCTGTTTTACGTGCTGTAAAGGCTAAGTTATGGTCATCTTTCGTTCTGAAAAATAATGTGCGTAAAAAGGTTTTAATGTTGGCACATAAAATACAATACTCATTAAGCGAAAGGCGTTTTCTAATTTGAGGAAGCCTTTTTATTTTTTTATGAATAATAGAAATTAACTCGTTTTGAGGAAAATCATGATACAGCATTGCTAATAATGGAGTAACAATGCGTTCATCTTCGTTATTATGAAAAAGGTCAGATGGAATAAAGATTTTATTTAATAAGCAATGAATTAATTCTTCATACCATTCAAAGGTCGTATAAGAATTATGAACAATTTCAGTAAAGGCATCAGATACGTGGGCAAGACAATGAGCCCATCCTTTATTTTCGATATAGCTACGAAAATCCGTTTCTAAGTTTGTATATGTAATAAGTTTGTTTTTTATTTCCTCGATATCTTCCTCTGTAAAAAAGTAGTGTGAGTTAGCGAATTGGAGTATTAATGCGATTAACGAAACAGTGTAAGAACGTGTGAAAACCCCATCTGTATGTGGGGAGTAAATGTCACAATGTAAATACTCATCACTTAAACAAGTTTGCAACAGTAATTTCAGTTGATCGTCCATAAGGAATTCATGATGAATAAAATGTGCAAAACATTTATATATAAGTTGGTAACGAACGTAACTATCAGTCGTTCCGATATACTGAAGCATGTTCAAAGTTAACTCATTTACATCTATATGTTGTAGTTGCGTATAGTCATTTTGTTGTATAAGCTCTAACTGTTGTTGCAGCGCTGTAATATCCAATGGAGAACCTCCTCCGAACTTTAAAGATGCGATCTTTTCTAGTATTCTATATATTCAAGGACAATCCTGCTCATGCAAGGAGAACGATTACAAATTCGAGTATGATATAGATGAGGGAAGAATATGACGACGATAGAACAGTTAGAAAAACATTTTAAAATAAGAAGAAGTGCTTCTTCTGTCATGATAAAAGAAAATAATGCAGAAATTTTTACAGAAGAGCAATTAGAAGAGATGATGCAATATTGCGTTGCTGAAGCTGAAAAAGATGGATTAGAAAAACTACATTTTGAAATCTCTTCAAAAAGTCCAAATTATGATGTGTATAAAAAATGTTTTGAAACGTATTCATTTGAATATGTTACGGAAAACATGATTGTGTTTAAAGATATATACGAAGTAGAAGATGTAGAAAGTGAAGTTGATTTTAAGTTAATTGAAGAAGTAGGGGAAGAGGCTTTTTACACACTGTGGAATGAAGCGACGGGAGAACCAGTCGCTCATGATCAATTTGTACACATGATGCTACAAGAAATTGGTGAGCACTGGAAAGAACATTGTTTAACAGCGAGTGTAGGTGAAGAGCCGATAGGAGTTGTAATCCCACATATTGAAAGAGGTACGTTAGAAGAAGGGAAACTTATGCACTTCGCAGCTACTCCAAATATGCGTAACAAGGGATATGAAGCTGCACTATTTGCAGGTGCGATGTTTGTCTTAAAGGAAATAGGTGCATCTTATTATATTGGTGAGACAAATATACAAAATGAGTGGATGAAGGATGTTTTTGAAAAGAACGGATGTCAGTTGCTGAGTTGTACTGAGCGGTATGTGAGGGAGTTTTAAGATATACTCTGGGACACATCTAGTGGGAACCCGTGTACAAATTTTGAACAAGTAAAAGAACTTTTTGCCTGTTTGTAAGATAAAAAGAAAAATGAGAACGACAAAGTAGATATTCCTATAATAAAATAGAGTAAGATTTGACTATAAGAGAAAGCGTTGGTGAAAGAATGGAGCAGCAAAGATATTGGTTACAAGCAACTGTAGAAAGAATTGAAGATAATACGTTACAAATAAAATGGGAAAATAATATAGAAGAAGTTCGTATTTATTGGAGTACTTCACCAGAACATATTGAAGAAACTGGAGAATTACTTGCAACGGTAAATGGAGAATTATCATATACAATTGAAAACCCGAGTGAAAATGAACGTCCATATTTTAGATTAGTAGGAAGTAATGGACAAGCAGTAACAGTAGCTGAGCGTAGACTGCCATTACAAGGCGCGTTTAACTTCCGTGATATGGGAGGATATGAAACGACAGAAGGCCGTAAAGTGAAATGGGGCAAATTATACCGTTCTGAAGAATTAGCAGGACTAACAGAATGGGATATTGCGTATTTACAAAAGTCTGGTTTAAAGTTAATTTGTGATTACCGTACAGACTTTGAAGTGAAGCATAAGCCGAATCCAGAAATTACGGGTGCTCGTCAAGTGTGCTTACCAGTTATGCAAGACTTAGCGAAAGACTTAAATATAAATGAGTTTTTCCAAGTTGGTGACCTTTCTATGTTAGGAAAACCAGGTGAGTATCTTGTGAAAATGAATCAAGATTTCGTAAGTGGTAACGAGGCATTCGTGAGCTTCTTAAACTTAGCGCAAAACCCGGAAAACTTACCATTAGTAAACCACTGCACAGCTGGAAAAGATCGTACTGGATTTGGTTCAGCGCTTTTATTACTTTTACTAGGTGTACCGGAAAAAACAGTAATGGAAGATTACTTATTAAGTAACGGATTCCGTGAAAAGCTAAATGAAAAAATGATGGCCTTTTTAGGTGCGAAATTACAAAATGATGAGAGCAGAGCAATATTAGGTGCAATGTTTGAAGCGCGCGCCGAATATTTACAAGCTGCGATTGATGGAATCCAAAAGCAATACGGATCAGTCGAAGCATACGCCGAAAAAGCTCTTGGCTTTACGAAAGATTCGTTAGAAGAAATGAAAGTGTTATTGCTGGAAGATTAATAATGAGAAGGAGGCTGATTTGGATTAGCCTCCTTTTACTATTGTTGTTATAATTAAGCTATGAGAATATAGGAGTTGAGGAAAACATCATGAAATACAAAGTAATACTATTCGACGTAGACGATACATTATTAAATTTCCCTGAAACGGAAAGGAATGCATTACACAATGCGTTTGTACAGTTCGGCATGCCTACAGGGTATAATGATTATCTTGCAAGTTATAAAGAGATTAGTAATGGATTATGGAGAGATTTAGAAAATAAAATGATTACGCTAAGTGAATTAGCAGTAGATCGATTTAGACAATTATTTGCACTTCATAATATAGACGTAGATGCGCAGCAATTTAGCGATGTATATCTTGAAAACTTAGGGAAAGAAGTACATCTTATAGAAGGTGCTGTGCAATTATGTGAAAATCTACAAGATTGCAAGCTAGGTATTATTACGAATGGATATACGAAGGTGCAACAATCAAGAATCGGAAATTCGCCTTTATGTAATTTCTTTGATCATATTATTATTTCTGAAGAAGTTGGTCATCAAAAGCCAGCACGTGAGATTTTTGATTATGCATTTGAGAAATTTGGAATTACGGATAAATCAAGTGTACTTATGGTTGGAGATTCGTTAACTTCTGATATGAAAGGCGGAGAAGACTACGGCATTGATACATGTTGGTATAATCCGAGTTTGAAAGAAAATAGGGCAGAAGTTAAGCCGACTTATGAAGTGGAGAGTCTTCTGCAAATTTTAGAAATTGTGGGAGTGGTTCAAGAAAAGGCAGCCTCATTTTAATTGTGTTGAAATTTGATGAATCGTCGATATAATTTCATATACTAAGATATGGAACAAAAAAGATGGCACCAAGTCAAAACAATTTTACTGAAGAAAACAGAAATAAAATCAGAACCATTTAAACAAGCTGGAATTAAAATTGAGGGTTAATGTGGAGAAGGTTTTGGAAAACAGAAATAACACGAAATAATATTTTAAGCAGTTTGTAATGACAAATTACAAACTGCTTAAAAATAAAAAAAGATTGCCTCTTAGGATATGAGCAATCTTTTTTATTTTGTTAGGAGATGAAATGTATATTTTTGTACCCTATCTCCATCAAGTAAAAAAATGTTTGTTCCCTAATAATGAAAAAAATGAATTTAATTTTCATAAATAACTGTAAAGTGGTAAAAATTTCGTTTTGGAAGTAATTCGAAATTTTAAGTTAATGGGCATAGGTTGGAACCATTTCCTTGTTTAGACTGGATATCCGCCTGTTGGTGGTGGCCAAGCACTAAATAATCTGCGGATCAGCACAATTTCTCCTAAATGGTAGGAGTTGTGAGATGCAATATTGCGTAGAACACCGCCAGTGGTTTCACCAGGCCATTCCTCCAATATTTTGTCCAATTGAACAGTTTGGGCAATCGTGCATGCCTGTTCAATCCCTTGAAGAAAATACTGAATAATCTGTTGCCACTCTTCTTCACTGGCAGGACATTCTTCTTCAGGCCAGCTCTCTTTTACATGGGCGGGCAATGCAGGCTTCTTCCCCTGGGCGGATAATAAGAGAAAATCTTGCCAGTAGGTCATGTGTTTTACTAATTGATAAATAGAATAAGGTAGTTCCTCTCTGCGTTTTCCCGCAAGCACCATGTCTATATCCGACAAAGCATTTTTGATGGGAAGATGTCCTCGTTCTCCTCTTAACGATTTTACTAATGCTAGGCTAAATGCCTTATTTGATTGATCCATAATAATTGACTCCCATCCTGTTTTATTTTCTAATTTGCTGATTTTAAGGTTCCGTCTCTTTTATATGTACTAAATAAATTATAGAAGATTTACGACTATTAAGAGAAAGTAAAATAAGGAAAAAATAACAAGAATCACTTACTTCTTAATGCACAGGAAATTGTTGTTTTTTATTTGAATAGTACCTTAATATACAATTGTAGTAACAGATAAATCAAAGGTTCGAATAACAATATCCAGGTCTGCGATAATGTCAGCCACTTTTGATTTTAGCTATTCCAATCCCTACTGAATTTTGTCCAATTGATTTTATTGTGAATGAACTATGAGTTGATTATAATGGTTAGAGTGAACTCTAAGTCAAGAAAAAATAATAAAAGGATAGTTATTCTATTATGAGGGAGTTCGTAAAGCGAAAATAGTGTTTCTATACTAAGGTCATTTACGTGTTATAATACATAAATTAAATGTGTATATATACATAGTTTCTCAGAGTGCTGCAATGTTAGGTATGAACTGTGTAACAACTAGAGGTGAATAAAGAATGTTAAAGTTTTTATTTGAGTTAGACAAGGCTATTCCGCAGAAGGATGAGCCAAAGTATGATGCTTATACAAAGGGCTTTATTGAAGGGGAATTAACGATTCTCGCGAGTGACAGCGTACTTTTTCAGAAGTCATGTATGAAGGTTGCGGAGCTGGGCATTTATTTAGGTCAGTGGATGGAACAAGTTCAACACGGGCAAAACGTGCCTATGAAATATGAAACGGCTGACCGTGAAGAGGTCATTCTTGGCTTCTTCTATGAAGAGGATCATAACCAATGGAATGTTTCTTCCAGCTGGCAAGAATTTGAACTTCAAGAGCGTATCTCTACTGAAACATTAGTAGAGAGCGTTCAATGCTATTTATATGAGCTAAATAAGGAACTGCGTGCGATAGAATATCCTGTGACGTTTGATCAGTACTTAAGAGGAGAGCGAATGATGCAGCTTTCTTACAAACGACTGTGTGATAGCAAAGCAGATACGACGCCGATAGAGGTTTATAATGGAAGCGAGCAAGTAGGCGTAGTAAGGGGCTATTATAAAAATACGCTGATGAGAGTGCTGGATTTTATTCCGAAAATTGGTAGTAATATCATTTATGAAATAAAGGATATTAAGAAAAATATTCGCGTCATTGCAAAGGATGTAAGTAGGCAGCGCCAAAGAAAGATTTTAGTAACGTACATCGATAATAATGATGCAGAGCATGAAATACTTGTATGTGACGGAAAGTTATTGGATGCAAATTTCTTATTTACCTTTACATATAAGAGAGAAGAATTTGTTGTTCACAAAACTACAATTGGGCTTGGAAAGTTATTACGAAACGGCTATGTAACTGCAGATTGGAATATTCGTCTTGAGGAAGATATGTATTACATTGAGATGAATCTATATGATGAGGATTATATAGACGATCAATATTTACTGTTAGGCGTATTTCATGCGGTTTTGTATGGATGATAAATGAGAAATACCGGTATTCTTCATAGGAAGGATGCCGGTATTTTTACGTGGTTCTGGTGATTTTGTACCCTTAATTAATCCTCAAAAATAAAAATCTCATCAATCGTACTATGAAGTGCCTTCGCTATATCGTGAGCGAGTTGCAATGAAGGATTATACTTACCTTTTTCAAGGTGGCTAATTGTTTCACGGCGTACACCAATGCTCTTTGCTAAATCTTCTTGTGTCATGTTCAATTTGGCGCGGTATTCTTTTATCCTCGTTACGAACGCCATGGTGCATCTTCCATTTCATCAACAGGTTTATCATAAAAGAACATAGAAAAACCGAACGTAAGAATGAGTGTACCGAAAATAAGAGCGATATCAATTTCTTGTAGCGCCGGGTTTGGAAATAACATTTCAATAAACATAATGATTGCGGTAGTTAGTAACGTAACGATAAATGCATTGCGGCACGATTTATTGACAATTTGTTCAAACAGTTCATCGTGTTGAACTGTTCTATACGATGTGAAAAAGGAGAAGAAACAGAACATAGTAAACAATCCTTTTTCATAAAAAAATCCGAGGAAACCGAAGAAACCGAGAAATCCTAAATATTTTATCCAAGTTGTTTTCATGATAGGTCCTCCTTACGTTGTTAGAAATAAGTCACGTTATGTTACAAATATATCACAATTGGATAGGAATGGTAATAATAGTTTTCCAGTTTGCTTCATAATAATAGTAAAAAGAGGAAATATGCTGCGAAATAAAGAGGATAATATTGTAAAATGGTTGTAAGGAGGGGGAGGAAGAAATGCTAACTTGGATCATGATCGTTGTATTACTTGTAGTGATTACTGTCATTGCGACGGTGTTAATTGGGTGGAATGGTGATGCAAATTATAGCAAAGCGACAAAGGGGAATATTAAACGATTAACAATGATTTATATTATACTAGCTGTCGTTTTAGTTGTTGGATTAGGGGTGTATATTTATTTTAAAGGTTAAATAAACTGAAAAATGTAAAAATCTTAAAATAGAAGTATGCTATAATATCAATATAGTTATTTGGTAATTAAGGAAAGGATTGGATGGAATGATTGAAATTACGAATGTGTCAAAAAGTTATAATGGGTCTACCTATGCAGTAAAAGATTTAAGTTTATCTGTACCTAGCGGCGAAATCTTTGGATTTTTAGGACCGAATGGTGCGGGTAAATCAACGACAATTAAGATGATTACTGGTATTCACGGAGTGGACAAAGGGACTATTACGATTAACGGAAAAAATATTATGGAAGAGCCGATGGAAGCGAAGAAGACGTTTGGTTATGTGCCGGATAGTCCGGATATGTTTTTACGTTTAAAAGGAATTGAATATTTAAACTTTATGGCTGATATGTATGAAGTGCCGAAAGAAGTAAGACAAGAACGAATAGAGTCTTTAGCGAAGAAGTTTGATCTTTATAATGCATTATCTGATCAAATTCAAAGTTATTCGCACGGTATGAGACAAAAAATCGTTATTATTGGTGTGCTCGTGCATGAGCCAGATGTATGGATTTTAGATGAACCGTTAACAGGGCTTGATCCGAAATCTGCATATATTTTAAAAGAAATGATGAGAGAACATGCGGATAAAGGAAAGATTGTATTTTTCTCTACACACGTATTAGAAGTAGCGGAAAAAATATGTGACCGGGTTGCTATTATTAATAAGGGGAATTTGCAGTTTAAAGGAAATTTAGATGAAATGAGAGATCATTTTAAATCCAATGAATCACTTGAAAAAATGTTCTTGGAGATGACGGGCAATGAGTAAAATTTGGACGTTAACGAAGGTACTATTAAAGTTAAATTACGCAGATTTTATAGCAGATAAGAAGAAGCGATGGGCGTATTTATTTTCATTTGCAGCTATTTTATTTGTTGGATTTTTAATATTTGGTTCGATGACGCACGGAATGTATGAAGGTCTGAAACAATTAGGGCAAGGGCCGGGAATGATTATTGCAATGGGACTTGCGATTGCGAGTATATGGGTATTTTTAATGAGTATAACGAACATTTTAACTGTATTTTACTACAGCAATGATATTGAAATGTTACTGCCGTTACCATTAAAACCAGCGCAAATTATTTCGGCAAAATTTTTAACGGTATTAATTACACAGTACGTAATGAGTTCATTCATTTTATTACCAATCTTCATTACGTACGGTTTAAAAAGTGGCGCATTTATTACATATTACATATATATGATTTTTATTTACTTACTCTTCCCAATCGTGCCGTTAGTATTAGCTTCGTTACTGATGACAATTATTATGAGGTATACAAATATAGCGAAAAATAAAGATCGAGGAAATATATTTATTGGAATCGTAAGTATATTATTTATTGTAGGAATTAACGTATTTATGCAGTGGAGAAATAAAAGTGCGTTTTCTGGTGATGGGGCTGCGGAATACCTTGTAAATAATCAATCTTCTCTTTTAGTACAAATGACAAATTATTTTCCAACTACATATTTTGGAGCAGTGGCATTAGTAGAAAATGCAAATTGGAAGGGACCTTTATATGTAATAATCTTTGCAGTTATTTCATTTGTCTTCTTTGTGTTGTTTTATTACGTTGCAGAGCGTACATATTTAAAAGGGGTTATTGGACTTTCAACGAGTACAGCAAAGAAACAAGTTATTTCGGCGGAAGGTTTACAGAAATCAACAGTACAAAGTTCGCATTTAAAAGCGTATGTGAAAAAAGAATTTAAAACGTTATTCCGTACACCACAATTTTTCTTAAATTGTATTGTACAAACTTTCGTTATGCCAATTATGTTGTTCTTTATTTTATTTGTGCAAGATGGAAATTTAAAGTTTATTACAGAGTATATTAACAATCCAGAGACAACAGGATTCGCAATTGGTGTTGGTCTTTGTGCATCGTTATTTTTAATGGGTAGTAACGTCATTGCAACAACGTCATTTTCGCGAGATGGAAGCTCTTGGTTTGTGAATCGTTACTTACCAGTAAAGGCTTCGGATATCTTTTTTGCGAAAGCAATCACTGCTTGGTTAATTAATGTAATCATTTTAGCAGTATTCGGTATTACGATGGCAGTTGTAGCTAGGATTTCTCCTGTTTTCATGTTACTGTGGTTTTTACTAAGTGCGAACGGGTTATTGTTAATTAATTTAATCGGTACACGCTGGGATGCACAAACTGCAGATATACATTGGGATACAGAACAGAAATTATTTAAAAGCCGATATACAACATTGTGGAATTTTTTAGCTAATATTTTAATAGCTTTAATTATTGTAGCGGGAGTAAGTGTATTATACTTCTTCCTTCATGTCGGACTGTGGGTTATGTTTATCGTTTTATTTGTAATGTTTACGATTGTAAATTATATCTTTATTAAAATGTTAAAATTAGGTGCTGAACGTATACTGTCAAATATTCAATAAGAAGATAGATCCTCTGTATTCATGCAGGGGATCTGTGTATAGATGGAGGAGAAAAAGGTGAAGAAAATAGCAATTGTAACAGGGGCAACTCGTCTGAATGGAATTGGTGCAGCTGTATGCAAGGTGCTTGCTCAAAAGGGGATAGACATTTTTTTCACGTACTGGCCAAAGTATGATAAAGCGATGCCATGGGGAATGAGTGATCAAGAACCCTTTTTGCTGAAAAAGGAAATTGAAAGTTACGATGTGCGATGTGAAATGGCAGAAATCAATTTATCGCAGTCTTATTCGCCAAATCGTTTGTTTTATATGGTATCAGAACGGTTAGGTGATCCATCTATTCTAATTAATAATGCAGTGTATTCTACTCATACGAGAATTGAGGAATTAGATGTAGAGCAGTTGGATAAACATTATACAGTTAATGTTCGGGCTACTATGTTATTAAGTTCATTGTTTATAAAACATTATTCACTTAAAACGAGCGGGAGTATTATTAATCTTACTTCAGGGCAGTCAGTAGGTCCAATGCCAGATGAACTAGCATATGCAGCAACGAAGGGAGCAATTGAAGCATTTACAAAGTCAGTAGCACCAGTAGCGATGGAGAAGGGGATTACTGTTAATGCCGTTGATCCAGGACCAACAAATACAGGGTGGATTACAGAAGAATTAAAACATTATTTAGTGTGGAAATTCCCGCAAGGTAGAGTTGGAGAAACAATGGATGCTGCGCGCTTAATTTCTTTTTTAGTAAGTGAAGAAGCGAAATGGGTTACTGGGCAAGTCATTCACTCGAATGGTGGTTATTCATAAAAATATTATGTTAACAAATATTGAGAAACAAAAAACGAAAGAAAATTTCATTTTTTTTTATAAATAAAATGTCAAGAAAGATAAAAATTTGATAGAAGAGTATATCGTCATATGAAGATAGTAATTCTTAATGTGACAATATACTCTTTTTCTTTTACTGGCGAGCAGAAAAATGAAGTAGAAGAAACTCGAATATTAAAATGAGCTTATCGGTTTTTGTCCGTATTATTATGAAGATTACTGTCGGAAAGATGATAATTCGTGTGAAAAGGGATTTTTTAAGGGGAAATCGAATCGTAAAGGGGAGGATAAATTATGTAAAACATAGGGGGATTTATATGAAATTAAAAAAGGTCGCTATCGCATCGATAACAATTGGTACAATGCTTACTATGGCAGCTTGTAGTCCTTCAGCAGATAAAGAAACGGAAAAGAAAGAGCAAGTAACTGCGCAAAATGATGGAGAAGCAAAAACGACAAGTGCAGATGAAGCGTCAAAAACAACGAAAGATACTGAAAAAGAAACAAATACTTCTTCAAATGAAAAAACAGATAAGGATGCAAAAAATACGAAAGAATCATCAGGGACAGAAAGTAACGGCAAAACGTCAACTCAAAACGAAAATGTAAAAACAAAAGAAAAAGAGACGACAGGAAAAACGAATGATCAAACGACTAGCGGGAAAACAACAGATCAAAGCACAAGTACAAGCACAAACAATAACGGAAAGACAACGAAAGATCCGAAGAAAAGTGTTGCTGTGAAAACGAATGTTAAAGAAGTTGTAGCATTAATTGATAGTTTGGACAAGCAGTTAGCTGCTAATCCGAAATTGGAAACAGTGAATAAGCTTGGCAAACAAATTAATGAAAAGTGGGATGTGATTGAAAAAGAGCTAGAGGCATCACATCCGACGGATTCTAAAACAATCGGTCAAAGTATGTATCCGTTAATTGTAGGAGCGGAGAAAGAAAAAATCGATATTAATAAAATGAAATCTTTAACGACGAAAACGAAAAAAGATTTAAATCAGTTATTGACGAAACTTTCGTAGTTTCAAAAGCCTACTCGTGTGAGTAGGCCTTTTTTGGTTGTTGTAATGTGCACAGTATAACTTATTTATTTTCATTTTCAATTACGATGCGAAAGGAACTGAATACTTGTTGACTGACATAATCTTCTTCGCTAACTTTAAAAGGAAATGGAAAAGCGACGAGTTGAAAATTACTTTCCTGATTCACTGAAGGCAATGTGAAATTAAAGATTTGTCTCGTTTCAGGTGCAACCTTAGTATAAACGACTTTTCTATTGTTAAATATTTCAACTTGTTTCCAATCTTTAAAAGCCACGATTGCGTAAGTCATTTCATCTTTTGTTTCATTACCGTTTGATAGGGTTAATTGCTTGCCTTCCTTTTCAAAGAAGACAGTTTGTAAGTTCTCTTCACGGTTCGTAACAAATAATGGTTCGTAAAGACCATCTTTTAAAATAGCATCTGGATCTATAAGGGAGAGTTTTATTTTTTCGCTTTCTTTCTGAGGAGGATGCATTGAGTATCGCATACTTAGAATATCTTCTAAAATGGCTGCTTTATTTAAGTTATTATCTTTTAATTTGTATTCAGGTTTTTTAATTATTAAAAAGGTTAATTCACTTGCATTAGGAGAAATGTGTAAAGAGATTTTCGTAGTAATTGAACTGTTTGGTTTCATATCAAAAAAATAGTGTGATATTTCATTAGTAGTATCTTCTATTTTAAAAGGTTTTTGTTCGTAATTTTCTAGAACAATTAATCCATATTTTCGGTTTTCGTTAATAGTATGTACGAATGATAATGATACATTAATTTTATTATCCTCACTAGTAATTGTACTACCGTTGTTAATATGTTGGCCTTGATTATCCTTCAATCCGTAAGAAATAGTATTGGTTTGTTGCTCTCTCTTATTTTCTTTAGAAGGTGTATGAGGTTGTATGATTGAAGTATTGAACAAAATATAAATTGTAAGTAATGAAATAAGTAAAACACCGATAATAATATATATTTGTTTCATAAATAGCACCTCAATATATGTAAAGTATTAGAGAAAAAAGATATGCAAGATGCATATCTTTTTTCTCTTTCTTACCAGAAGGCTTTTGTTTCGTGATTCACATCATTATAACCACTTAATTTATAGGTGTGATTACCGATAGCGTAATCATCTCCATAATAAACGCTTGTGTTGGTCGCTGTAGCACTGACAAAGGATGATTTTTTTGCACTATTACTTTTCGTATTTACTAATGAGCCATCGCCATTGAAAGTTCTTGCTTTTGCATAAACATAGTCTTCGGTCGTAGTTGATTTCGATTTCGCAACTGCATATGGGTTACCAAAAAAGGGAGTATATACGCTAATGTTAGAGTCATTCTTAGGTGCAGCTGCAACAGTCAAACTAGGAACACTAGATGTTTTTGTTGATTGAATTGTATCAAAGTCAACTAAAATGGGCTGCTTGTCTACAGTATCGACCTCTGAAGCACTTGCGTTATTAGTAAAACCAAAACCTAAAACCGCTAACCCTAAAGTTGTCACCGATAAAGATTTTTTCATATTCACTAATTTTCCCACCTTTTTAAATTTTTGAGTTCGAACTCAATTCATACAATATATGAAAATTTCGAAACTCTCAATGGTTTATCCCATACTTAACTTTTCTTTTACTTTCGATTCAACATGTCTTCATTTGCAAAAAAGCGAATATATCTTCTAATGCTTAGCCAGCAAGGGATACAGGTTTAACTTTATGAAATTCGTGTAAATTTAAATCTATTCATGTCATTATCTCTGTTATTTTTAAGTTCATATGGGAAACTTATTAAAAAAAGGATGGTGACAAAAATGACAATCGATCGAATTTGTACAATTGGACCCGCAAGTAATAATAAAGAAACGTTAGCACAGTTAATAAAGAATGGTATGAAAATTGTTCGACTGAATTTATCGCATGGCACGCATGAAAGTCATAAAGACATCATTCGTTTAGTGAAATCATTAGATGACTCTATTAAATTTTTGGGTGATGTACAAGGTCCTAAAATAAGATTGGGTGAAGTGAAGGGAGAGCAAATTACACTTCAGGCAGGAGATTCTTTTATTTTACATACAAAACCAGTTACAGGGAGTAATACAGAAGCAAGTGTTGATTATGAAGGAATTGCGAATGATGTGAAAGTAGACAGTAGAATTTTGATTAATGATGGAGAAGTTGAATTAATTGTTGAAAAGATAAGTACGGACAAAATAGAAACAAAGGTTAAAACAGGTGGCAATATCTCCTCTCATAAAGGAGTTAATTTACCAGGTGCGGTTGTTCGTTTACCAGCTATTACAGAGAAAGATAAAAAAGATATTCAGTTTCTTTTAGAAGAGAATGTTGATTTTATCGCATGTTCTTTCGTAAGAAAACCTAGTCATATAAAAGAAATACGAGATTTTATACAACAGTATAAAGAAACGTCACCTAATTTAATTGCAAAAATAGAAACGATGGAAGCAATCGAGAATTTTCAAGATATATGTAAAGCAGCAGATGGAATTATGATTGCAAGGGGCGATTTAGGAGTAGAGTTACCATATCAATGCATTCCGCTTTTACAGAAAATGATGATTCAGGAATGTAATCGAACAAATACATATGTCATTACAGCAACACAAATGCTTCAATCTATGGTAGATCATTCTATTCCAACAAGAGCAGAGGTGACTGATGTGTTTCAAGCTGTACTGGACGGGACGAATGCAGTTATGCTTTCAGCTGAAAGTGCATCAGGAGAACATCCAATCGAAAGTGTGAGAACATTACGTCTCGTTTCAGAATTTGCGGAGCATGTTAAAAAAGATGGACCTTTTGCGATGAAAGATGTACTGGAGTTACTGCATAAATCACTGAATGAGTGATGAATAAAAAAAGAGGGTGGATATGCATCCCCCTCGTGTTTACTCTTGTTCTTGTTCATCTAAAATCTTATCAAAAGCAGCAGATACTTTATCAAACTCTTCATCATTTTCAATGTATGAAAACTCATTATCTTCTTCTACTTTTAAAAAGAAAATATCAATGTCTTCCTCAGTTTCTGTTTGGATATCTTCAACAAAGGCAACTGCAATATACTCTGCGCCTTCGACATCCATCGCTCCAAGTACTTCTACTTCTTGCTCTTCGTTATTCTCATCACTAAGAGTAAACACTTCGCCAACTTCAATATCAGACATATTCATTCTCCTCCTGTTCGACTCTAAAAATAGAGCACTCAAACTGTATACATACTAACATATCTTTCCATGAAAAACCAAATTCATACGTAAGAAAACAACTGATTCTTCTTTAGTATGAGTATACAGCTATTAGGAGCATTATTTGTCTGTGCTATATTACTTAATCCATTCAACAATTGTATCCATAGTCTGTCTTGTTCTATCACGCTTTGGCTCTTCTTTACGGTAACCAAAGGCAACCATAACTGATACTTCAAGATTATCACCTTGTATAATGCCTTCTTGACGAAGTAAAGAATCTACTTCCTCTTTATCAAACCCTTCTATTGGACAAGAATCAATACCGATTTGAGCTGCGCTCGTCATCATATTACCTAAAGCAATATAAGTTTGTTTAGATGCCCAATCAAATACAGCACGATCGGATTGTAATAAGTTAAAATCTGATTCCTGGAACTTTTTGAAGAATTCATATCTAATTTTTTGAGTGTCTTCAGGCAATCCAATAATATCGTTCATCATATATTTAATATACTCTGCATCATAGTGCATATCTTTAATGTTTCTTGAAAGAACAATGACGAAGTGGCTTGCTGTTGCAAGTTGCCCACCAGCGCCCCATGAATACGGTTGTAGTTTTTCTCTTAATTCTTTATTTTGTACGACAATAAATTTCCAAGGCTCATATCCAAAAGAAGAAGGGGATAGTCTTCCTGTTTCTAAAATGAATTTGAAGTCCTCTTCTGAAATTTTGTGCATAGGATCGAACTCTTTACATGCATGTCTGAAATGAAAAGCCTCCATAATCTTTTCTTTTGTAATTTGGTTTGTATTTGTCATAAAAGTTCCTCTTTTCATGGATTTATTTTTGTAAGTAAATTATATTTTTAAAGTAACGTAGATACAAGTACGCACATTTATGTGGTATAGTATCAAAAAAGATACTAATGTTAAGGGAAGGGAGTTATTATGGATTGTTCGAATGAAAATAATATAAATTACCCATTTTTAAATAAATATTCTTGTCCAGTTGAAGCTATGGTTGAGGTGATTGGAGGGAAATGGAAAGGGGTAATTTTGTATCATTTATTAGATGGTACAAAGCGGTTTAATGAATTAAAAAGATTAAAACCTAATATCACACAAAGAATGTTAACACTTCAGCTTAGAGAACTTGAAGCAGATGGCATCATACATCGTGAAGTATACCGTGAAGTGCCGCCAAAAGTAGAATATTCGTTAACTGAGCTTGGTGAATCACTTCGTCCAGTGATTCTATTAATGATGGAATGGGCAACTCATAATATGGAGAAGGTTTTGGAGAGTAGGAATACGAAAAACAATAGTTAAGAGTTGTAGAAATAAAAGGTGTTTTCCATATGTGAAGACACCTTTTATTTTTTACTTTCTAAAATTTTGGTTGTCATTAAAATGCATGTAAATCTATTCTTAGGATGTGCTATTGATTTTGCTATGAATCAAAAACTTCCCTTTTAGTAGTAGAAGCAGCATCTAATAAAAGGAAAACCGTTGCTATAATATGTAGAACGATTACTATATAAGGAAAGAAGGCAACTAGAGTAACGATAATACCTATATAATGAGCGTACGTATTCATGCCTGATTTTTTAGCTAATAAAATAGTAGTGATATGTAAAACAATCAATAGTAGTAAAGGTAATCCATCTAGGTTAACAAGACTTGGAAATACATAATAACAAGGAATTAATAAAAGATGATAGATTCCTGTGATCCACTTTAGTGCTTGTATGTAGGTTTTCAAAGTTAATTCTCCTAAAATCATTCATAGCTATATATTACCAAAAATAATAGGTGATTGGATATTAAATACTTGTGGTTTTTAGTTGGATATAATCTTTTTATGTTAACTAATTGTTTCTTGATCTATAAAATAGAAAAACCACCCAAACGAGGGTGGTTCGTATTATAAATAACTACTTAAAGAAGAAAGGGAGACCTTCACCTCACTACCTTCCTTCATATTTCGCAGCATAACGGTTTCTGTACTAAGTTCGTCTTCACCAATGATAAGCACATAAGGGATATTCTCTTTATTGGCATAATTAAGGGCACGTTTTAATTTGCGTCCTGCTAGCTCAAGTTCAACTTTTAAGGAAGTGGTAGAACGTAATTGCTGGGCAATTTGTAAGCATTGTAATTCTGTCCCGAGTGGGATGATAAATAGATCCGCTGTAGAGGATATTGTTTCTTTCTGCGATAGTGCTGTATAAATAACGTCTAAACCGAATGAGATACCGACTGTTGGATAGTTCATATTATCACCACGGAATGCTCCGATAATGTTATCGTAACGGCCGCCGCTACCGATGCTAGATGTAATTGATCCATCTTTTAGAAAGATTTCATATACAGTACCTGTATACATTGTGAGTCCTCTTGCTAAAAACGGATTGAATATCGTATTTTCATTTATTCCGAGAGCGATTAAATATTGCTGTAATTGTTGTAATTTGTTTACGCCATCGGCAACGAGTTGGTTATTGAAAGCTTCTTTAAAGTCAACAATTGTAAGCTTTAGACAAGATAATACAGTATTACATATTGTATCAGCCATTTCTTCAGAAATGCCGCGCTCTAATACATCTTTTCGTACACCATCAATCCCAATCTTTTCGATTTTGTCTAATGATAAAATGACGTCACTTGTTAATTCAGTAGGGATGTTAATGGCCTGAAGAATACCATTTAACAATTTTCGGTTATTATATTGGATCGTTACTTCTAAGTTTAACGTTCGAAAGAGCTCAAACGCCATGCTCATGAGTTCCGCTTCTGCCATGACTGATTCTACACCGACTATATCAACGTCGCATTGTATAAATTCACGAAATCTTCCTTGTTTAATTGGCCCATCTCGAAATACTTTCCCAATTTCATAACGTTTAAAAGGGAGGCGAATATTCGGATTCATTGCCACAACTTTTGCGAATGGAATAGTTAAATCGTATCGTAAGGCAAGCTCACGTTTTCCCTGATCCTCAAGTGTATATATTTCTTTTAAAATTTCATCGCCACCGCCGTACTTGTAAGACATAAGCTCATACATATTTAACGTCGGTGTCTCTAACGGTTTGCATCCGTATCGTTCAAACGTATCTTCACAAGCCCTTTTAATTTTATTTCGCAGCACTTGCTCCTCTGGTAAATAGTCTTTTGTGCCTTTTACATTTTTCATTTCCATTGTAATCACTCCTTTTTTAAATTAAAAAAAGCTATGCAGGTATAAAAATACCCACATAGCTTTATGAACGCTTCGTGGGTCAACAGGAAAAGCCCTGTACCCACGAAGAAAAATTTTTCTTCGGATACACGGCGTTACGTATGATGATGAAGTTGGAAAGAAGTATTAAAATTTCGCATTACAAATCTCTCCTTAACATAAGTTTTTCCAAATTATATCAGATGATTTTTGAATTATCAATATTTTTAGTTTTGAAATATACGTGAAGTTATGTAGGAGAAATGGAAAAGGGTGTATAATAAAACTTAATAATATGAAATAACCTTTTAAGGAGAACGTTATGAAAAAAGATAAAACAAATGCGATGCGAATATTAGATAAAGAAAAAATTGAATATTCGATGATGTCATATGATCCAGACGATGGGAAAATTGATGGCGTATCAGTAGCCGAGAAAATTGGACGAGAAGTGAGAGAAGTATATAAAACGTTAATCGCTCAAGGGAATAGTAAAAATTATCATGTGTTTATTATTCCGGTAGATGAGGAACTAAATTTAAAAGCTGCCGCAAAAGCAGTAAGTGAAAAGAAGATTGAAATGATTGCTGTGAAAGATATTACAAAAGTGTCAGGATATATTCGTGGTGGTTGTTCACCAGTCGGAATGAAGAAGTTATTTTCTACATGTATTGATGAAAGTGCCCAATCACTTGAAACGATGATAGTAAGTGGCGGGAAAATTGGTATACAAATTGAGCTTAAAGTAGATGACTTGGCGAAAGTGACGAGAGCGCAGTTTGGAGAGGTAACGAAGTAAATATACATAGGAAAAGAAGTTCTTGTTTTATTAAATTTAGATAAAGATTTATAGGATAATTAGTCCATTATGAGGACGGATTATCCTTTTTTCTTGCTACTGATCATGAGACGTTATGTTAACCGAGTGTGTATACAATATTCAACCGAAAACAAACAACATATCAACTCTATAAAATGGTAAAATAGGGAAAAGGGCATTCTGAATAATACCTTTAGAAACCACTATTTATCACATAGGGGTTTTCAAAAAAGTAAAGGGGGGGGATAAATGAAATATATTAATGGATTGTACATAGCACTTATATTGATGATGTTCATTAATTTACTTAATTTCACAATTTTTGATAATAAATACTCAGGGATAACAATGTATCTTTCTTCCGTTATATTCATAATTGGGAGCGCATTTTTTGGAAGTGCAAAACGGCTTAAAATGAGTGAGAAAAAATAAACCTTTTAGGAGGTTATAATCATTAATGAAACAACAAGAACAAGTTATCTTTCGTGAGGTTCAGCGATCCCCAATTTGGGTATGGATACTCATATTAGGGATCTCCATGCTGATGTGGTATGGATTTATTCAACAAATTATTCTTGATATCCCGTTTGGAGATAAACCAGCTTCTAATGGTGTCTTAATTGTTATGTGGTTGTTCGGGATTGCCTTTCCTGTATTAATGCTTGGAGTATTGAAACTGATCATTGAGGTCCGTGAAAAAGGTCTTTATGTCCGCTTTGTTCCTTTTCATTTTCAATATAAGCAGTACCTTTTCAAAGATATACATCATTATGAATGCATTACTTACAGTCCAATAAAACGATTTGGAGGATGGGGAATTCGTTTTAACCTTAAGAATGAAAAAGCCTATAACATGAATGGAAATAAAGGTATAGAGTTAAAGTTGCAATATAACACAGTAGTAATCGGCACTCAAAAATCAGATGAATTAAAAAAAGCACTGGACTCAGTACAAAAAGTATAATGAAAATTAAACTTTAACAAACGGGCACAATTCAATAATTTCTACTAGGTATACCTACTTTAAAAACAACTTAAATTTACTTCCAATATCGAAAATTATGTAAATAAGTTGTTCACTGGATTCCCATAGAAAACTGTGATGAGATGAAATGTTTGATTTTGAAGCACTTCAAAATCTTAGCTAGATGGCTATGTATCGGTACCGACATTAAAAAGGCAGGAACATATCAAATATGTTCCTGCCTTTGATTTTAGACAGATGTTTCCTAACAGTTGATTTTGTAAATGAAAGTCGAATTTAAATCCATATTTTGTGTGAAATATAAAACATATAATAAAAGTATGAGGTGATACAGTGAGAGAGATTCATATTCATAAAATCATTGCGAATAAGAGAAAAGAAAAGGGAATTACGCAGGAAGAGTTAGCGGCGTATATCGGTATTACGAAGGCATCTGTTTCCAAATGGGAGACGGGGCAGAGTTATCCGGATATTACATTTTTACCACTATTAGCATCGTACTTTAACATAAGTATTGATGAACTAATTAGTTATACACCACAAATGGAGCAGGAAGATATTAAAAATTTATATCATCGACTAGCCGAAGCTTTTAGTGAAGAACCGTTTGATGAAGTAATGATGGAGTGCAGGGGAATAATCAAAAAATATTATTCTTGTTTTCCATTATTAATTCAAATAGGAATACTTTTTATTAATCATCACATGTTAACAGAGGACACGGATAGAGGAATTGAAATTTTAGAAGAGGCAATGAATCTCTTTAGCAGAGTGCAGGAAGAAAGTGACGATGTTTCTCTTGTGAAAGAGGCGGCATCGTTTCAAGCAACTTGCTATCTTATACTCAATAGACCAAATGAGGTGCTTCAATTACTTGGCGAAACGATACGTCCTAACTTTCCAGAGGAAGATCTAATCGCACAGGCGTATCAAATGCTTGGAAATACTGAGAAGGCAAATGAAGTGATGCAAATTAGTATGTATCAACATTTAATACAACTCGTTGGGACAATACCGAATTATGTAGTAGTAAATGCTTCAAGCGCTGAAAAAGTAGAGGTAATTTTAAATAGAGCTTTTATGTTAATAGATATATATGAATTAGAAACGTTACATCCCAATATGACTTTAAAAGTATACTATGCTGCTGCACAAGTATATTGCATGCAAGGGAATTTTGAAGGTTCATTAGAAATGCTACGGAAATATGCAGCGGTTTGTACGAATAGCTTCACAGTAAATAGCCTGCATTTACACGGCGATTCCTATTTTGATGCGATTGATGGATGGTTTGCAGAATTTCCACTTGGTGCTAAAACAGTTAGAAATGAAGAGATTATAAAGCGAAGCATGCTACAAAGCATTGCAGAGAACCCGGTTTTCGTTCCGATGAAAGATGTAAGAGAGTACAAAAATATAATAGCGAGTTTGAAATTCAAATTAGATATAACGGAATAGAAGGAGGATTAATATAATGATCTTTGATGAATATGAAGTAGCGGTAAAAAGTGAATTAACTTTGCAAGGTACGATTACAAAGCCAAAAGCCGGTGGGAAGTATGCTGCTGTTGTAATTATCGCTGGATCTGGAGAAGTTGATCGTGATGGAACGATAGTACCGCTAAAGCTTGAGTCGAACATATATAAAGATTTAGCACATGTAATGGCGCAACTTGGAGTAGTGACGCTCCGTTTCGATAAGCGCGGAGTAGGAAAGAGTAACGGAGAAATTCTGAAGACTGGAATGTGGGATTTAGTTAGTGATATAGAGGCCATGATAACGTATTTAAAAGAACAACCATTTGTTGATCCAGAAAATATCATTTTAGCTGGTCATAGTGAAGGGTGTATGTTAGCCACTGTAGTAAACGCAAGAACACCAGTTAATGGACTCATACTTATTACAGGAGCTGCAGAATCATTAGAAGAAGCTACAAAAAGACAAAGAGAAATTGCTTATAAAGAACTAAAAGAGCAAAAAGGAATAAAAGGAAAACTAATGCGTCTTCTTAATGTAGAGAAACGCGGAGAAAAACAGATGGGAAAAATAAAAGAGAAAATGATGAACACAGAAAAAGATACGATTAAAGTTGGTTTTAAACCGATGAATGCAAAGTGGTTTAGAGAGCATTTTCAGCATGACATCTATAAAGACTTACAACAAGTAACATGTCCAGTACTAGCTATTGCTGGTGATAAAGATATTCAGGCTGACCCTGAAAGAGCGAAGCGGATCGGTGAGTATGTGAAGGGTGATTCTGAAGTACGTGTAGTAAAAAATATGGATCATAGTTTAAAAAGTTTTGAAGGTGAATTTAAAGCATTAGAGTTTAAAAAGAATTATGAAGAAGGGGCAGGAAAGCCACTTCATCCAGAGTTGGAAGAAATAATTGTGAATTGGATGGAAGCACATTTTATCCCGGGCAGTAAGGCTTTTACATCAAAATTAGGTGAGGAAGTTGGGAAAGAAAGAAACTGCTTGTAAAAGATTGGCTGTTGAGTGGGAATCTAGTTTAGTATATAAAAATTTTTAATGAAAAAATCTGTTAAGAAATAGTTTTTTTATCTAATTTTCATTTAAAAACGAACATTTTAAGTTATTGTATAGGAAATGTTCACTTTTTTCTTGCGAATATACTAGTAGTTTGTTATATTATCCATATAATAATTTTGAATAACATCACTCGTATATACTCGGTAATATGGTCCGAGCGTTTCTACCTAGTTCCCAATGAAAGAACTGGACTACGGGTTAAAGTATTCGGTCGCCCTGTGTAATGTGCGCTACCGTTCTATAATGTAGCATTGGTCTCATCTTTTGCTTCATTAACTTTGACTACCGTAGTTCTAGAAAGTAGAGAATCTTCTACAATTTCTAGAACTTTTTTTGTTTGGACCAAAAGCATCGAGTATAGAAAACAACAAGAGAAAGAGGAGATTATTTATGAAGAAGAATACGTTGAAAAAATGTGCTGCCCTAGTAACTACTATTGCATTGTCATTCTCGATACTTGCGGGATGTGATGCGAGTCCGAAACAAGTTGAGGCAAAAAGCAATCAAAAACCAATCTTAATTCAAGGGCCAATGCCGATAGAAGCAGAAAAGTTTGCGAAAAGGCTAAAAAATGTGAAAGAAGAAAAGTCTGGAACTTTTGTATTTTATAAAGGAACTGTCGACAATTATCCTGTAATCGTTGCAAAAACAGGTAAAGGAATGGAGAATACAGCAGCTGCTACAGCGGTGGCTATTGAAAAATATAAACCTACAGCAATTATTAACCAAGGAACATCAGGTGGACATGATCCAAATTTAAATGTATTTGATATTGTGTTAGGAAAACAAGTTGCAAATATAGGTTCATTAAAAACAACCAATAAGGATGAGAACCAAGGAATTGAGCTGACAAAATGGATATCTATGGACTTAATGGCTTCTGAAGGAAGTGCAGGAGAAGATCCAAATGCTGAGAAAATCCGATACTACGAAGGAGATAAGGAATTACTTGCAGCGGCTCATGCAGTGAAAGATAAGTATACAAAAGGTAAAGTAGTTGAAGGTACGATTGGTTCAGCAGACGTTTGGAATAATGAAGTTGATAGAATTAAGTGGTTCCATACAAAATACGGTACATCTGTAGAAGAAATGGAAGGAGCTGCAGCAGCTCAAATCGCGAAAGCTTATGATGTCCCATTTTTAGGAATTCGAGTATTATCTAATAATAAAACAAACGGCGGGAAATATAACCCAAATACAGCAGCGGCAAATCAAGAATATGTATATGAAGTAGTTAAAAAATATATAGATTCAATGCAAAGTAAATAGTAGTAGTTCTGTCCCGGCATAAACGTCAAGTAACTGTAAATGTTTTCGAGACGGATAAACTTGTCTTAGGAATGGTAGTTGAAAAAGAAAAGCTTGTTTCTTATAAAAAATATAAGAAACAAGCTTTTTTATTTAAAATAAATTGGATAATTAAACTATAACATCAATGTGCATCATTGAATATCATAATAATATAATGGAGGTGATGTTATATGGCTCTTACTACAGGACCAATTGAAAACGTAGGAAATCAACCTGCTAATGCAAATAGAGTTAGGGTGAAGATCCTTAACCGTACTGCGGGCCCGCTTACTGGAGTAGCTAGAGTTTTTAGACTTGACGGTTCATTAGTATTAATTGAACAGGTAAACTTCAATGTGAATTCTAATGCTTCAACTTTTGAAACTCTAAGTTTAGTTCATCCTGCTTTTGGACAAGCATTTGAATATGAAGTTCAAATTGTTCCTAATCAACCTGGTGGACTATATAGTGTTTATGGACTAACAGCTGACAGTGTTATCATTACTGCACAACGTGTTGTGAACTCAGAATTGACACAGTTTCTTTAATTAAAATAGATTGGTGCCTATATGGTATCCAATCTATTTTTGTACGTATTATTCAGAGAAAGAAAGGTTTTACACAAAAATAAAGACAGTTATGGAAAAAGGAAAAGTCGAGCTATCATCTTGATTTTTATTATTTCTGTCCTAAACTCTACCTTTTTTGTTGCATGGTTTTCTTTGAATGCTTTTTATTCAAACTGTTTTTTTAGTATTTATCAAATATGCATTATTGCATAAATAAATTTAAATTTATAAGTTAATATTAAACTACTTTTTAATTGTAAAGAATATTTTAATAATCTTTACGGGAGAAGGATATTTCTTGTGAAAAGTAAAATTGTTTGGAAAGTAGATAAACAAAAAGTTTGGAAATGATATAAACTCAATAGAGTTTTGTATTAAATAAAAAGAAAAGGGTGGGTATGGGTTTCTAAAAGTTTTGGGGGGAGAAAGCATTTTTTAGTTAGTAGCTTCAAATTATATTTTAAAGGGGAATGGGTATATGAAGTTTCGAAAGACAAAGATTGCTATGATTACACTATCTTCATTTTTTATTTTAGGTTCTGCATCTCTATCATTCACAGATACTATACACGGTGAAGTAGCTCCTGCATCAGTACAAGAGATTATTGTAAAAAGTTATGACGATACATATTATAATAACGCAATAGGAAAAACGGGCTTAGAATTAAAGAAGGAACTGCATAATATTATTGATAATCATACAAAGTTATCATACAGTGCGGTTTGGGAAGCACTAAGAGATACTGATGAAGATCCAAATAATAAAAATAATGTGATACTCTTATATACTGGTCGTTCGCAAGGGAAGCTTACGAATGGATCAGGAGTAAATAACTGGAACCGTGAGCATGTTTGGGCAAAATCTCACGGTGACTTTGGAACGACTGCAGGACCTGGAACAGATCTACATCATTTAAGAGCGACGGATGTATCTGTAAATAGTTCACGTGGAAATCTAGATTTTGATAATGGTGGTGTAAATCATTCTGAAGCGACAGAATGTAAATATGATAGTGATTCTTGGGAACCTCGTGATAGTGTAAAAGGAGATATTGCTAGAATGCTGTTTTATATGGCTGTTCGTTACGAGGGAGACAACGGCGAAATAGATTTAGAACTAAATGAAAAAGTGAATAACAATAAAGATCCATACATGGGGAAACTATCTGTTTTATTAAAATGGAATGAACAAGACCCGGTGGATGATTTAGAGCGAAAGCGTAATGAAGTGATTTTTACAAAATATCAACATAACCGCAATCCTTTTATTGATCATCCTGAATGGGTAAATGAAATTTGGAACTAAGATTTTTAAAGGTATTATATTTTGATAAGAAGGGATTGATTATTATGATCAATCCCTTCTTATATCTATACTAGAATAAATGATTTTTATAGGATTGGAGAGGAAAATAGAATAGATATTTTTATGAAACGATAGTACTTATTTATCAAGTTAAGTATATTATGAGTCTTTTAGTACGGTCCCCACTCAATATTCACCCCAACAATAAGAAAAACAAGTCCAATGATAAACCAAATGAATGCAAGTGGAGCCATGAAACGAATCCATTTTCCGTAAGAAATACCGCTTGCTGCGAGAACGCCCATTAAAACACCGGAAGTTGGATTTAAGCAGTTTACTACACCTTCTCCAAGCATAACAGCTTGTACTGTAACTTGGCGTGTAATGTGCATGAAATCAGCTAATGGAGCTAATATCGGAATGAAAATAACCGATTCTCCTGTCCCGGATGAAATGAGGAAATGTAATGCGGCACTACTCACATACATGCCGATAACACCAAATACAGGGCTTTGTCCTTCGAGAGCTTGTGCGAGTTGGTTAACAATCGTATCAAGCAATTTTCCTTGTTCTAAAATGACTGAAATACAACGAGCCATTCCGACGATTAAAGCACCGTATATGAGATTTTGGCAACCTGCTAGAAAAGTAGAAGCGATATCGTTTGCTTTCATACCACCTATTATTCCCGCTGTAATTGCTATGAAAATAAAAGTAGCAGTCATTTCTGCGTCCGTCCAATGTAGACGAAAAGCGCCTATTAAAAATGCAATTAATGATAAAGCTGAAACGAGTAAAATTAATTTATGACGTATCGTCCAAGGAACTTCTTTTTTCTCTGTTTCTTTTTCGCTTGAAAGAGCGTTACTTGGAAACCAGTTGTCGCCAAGAATGCTTCCTTTATTTGATTTTTTCAAGCGTTTTACATACCAATTTATATAAAGGATAGTGGCAAGTAAAAAAGATATATAGATTGCGGTGCGTAAACCAATCCCGGAAAACATCGGAAGTTCTGCGATCTTTTGTGAAATGCCTAAAGGTGAGGGAGATAAAATAGTAGCATTAAAACCAGCATAAGTACCTAAATAAATAATTGCTACACCGACGATAGCGTCCCATTTTAACGTGCGTGCAACGATGATACCGATGGGGATAAAACCGATAACTGAGTTAACGATAATACCAGTCGTTCCAAGAATAGAAAAGAGCGCAGCAACTATACAAATGAAAAGTAATTGCTGATTCCGAAATTTGTTAATAACATGATAGATTAAACCGTCAAGAGCACCTGTTTTTTCAAGAATTGCAATAGCTCCACCTGTAAATAAAATTAGAAAGATAATAGGAGCAGCAAGTGTCATTCCTTTTTCAATAGCGGTAAAAAAAGAAACAAAGCCTACGGGTGATTGCGGAACAGAATGATAGCTACCTGGTATTGTTGTTGTAAAGGTCCCGTTTGTAACCCTTTTAAATTCTCCGGCAGGAACGAAATAAGTAGCGATGGCGCAAAGTAAGGCAATAAAAAATAGTAGTACGTACGCATCAGGCATTTTAAACTTTGATTTACTAGGTTGTTTTTTTGCCTCAGTTTGTATTTGCATAAAATTCCTCCTTCTTCACTTGGTTAATTTTTAATATTCTGAATTTAATCTGTGAAATAGATTATAATAAAGGTGGCTTCTTAAGGCAATAGTTTTTGTATCCTTTCCCGTACATACAAATTATTGCAATATTAGACAGAGAAACGAAAATAAGCCAAGAATATGTTAAATAGAAAGAAAAAGGAAAAGAGGGAACAAAATGTGGAAAACTACGGATCTATGTGATGAATTTGAAAAGGAATTACAAATATGTCGCCAGTCTTTTCGGTCTTTTGGGAAGAAAGAACAATTCCACGGGAAAATTGCAACTGTAAAAGTGAAAGATGATAATGTACTAGTGAAGGAAGGATTGCAAACACTCCCAGAAGGAACAGTATTAGTTGTTGATGGCGGAGCGTCTACGAATTGTGCGTTACTTGGTGATAATTTGGCAGCTATTGCGGAAGAAAGAAAGCTAGCAGGAATTATTGTGAATGGATATGTTCGTGATTCTAGTGAACTAAAGAATATTAATATTGGTATTTTAGCGTTAGGGACGATGCCAAATAGAAGTGTGAAAGAAGGAAAGGGAGAACGAAATATTTCACTGCACTTTGGACAAGTGGAATGGAATCCAAATGAATATGTCTATGCGGATGAAGATGGCGACATTATTAGTGAAAAGAGTTTACATAGTTAAGAGTTAATAAGTTATTATTCTTAGAAAATAAATCCGATAAAGCATGGACAAAATTCTTTGTCAATAGTAAAATAATACAGAAATTTAAAATTTACAGAATGTATAGGTTTATCGTTTTACGATAACTTAAATGGAAGTAAGTTGTGCCAAGAAAAGTGAATGTTATCACAATGATACGTTCATAAACAAAATTATTTTTCCTATACAAATATAGCCGCGAATAATGCGGGTAGGAGGTGTTGTACATTTTTGTTCGACACTTACAAAAAGAGAGTGTCAATCGCACGCCCTTGAAGGGCCTTTTTTTGTGTAAATGGTAGTAAGGGAGGAAATTTTGGGATGGCAATGTTGAAAAAATGGCTGCTTACGTCGTTAATGGCAGTGACACTTGTATTTGTTTCTTTTGCGAATACAGTACATATTACGTTTGCTGAAGAAAATACAGCAAAACTTGCAATTATTGGGGAATCACAAAAAGGCATTATGTTATGTCCGAAAGAAGAGCAAATTAAAGATGGGGAAACAGCTTTAAGTTTGCTGCAAAAGGTCATGGGGGACAAAGTAGAATCTGAAACGATGTCGTTTGGAACATATGTAAAAGGAATCGATGGTTTAATGGCCGGGGCTACAAGTGCTTGGCTGTATGATGTAAATGATAAGTCTGCAGAAGTCGGAGCAGATAGTTATAAATTAAAATCTGGAGATGTTGTTGTCTTTCGCTTTGTTTCAGACTGGAGCAATATGAGCCAGGAAACATTGAAAGAAACGTTAGATAAGTTCGGAACTTGTAAAACAGAAGAACCAAAACCAGAAGGCGAAAATGGTAAACCGACAGTCGAGCCAAAACCAGAAGGTGAAAATGGTAAGCCGACAGTCGAGCCAAAACCGGAAGGTGAAAATGGCAAACCGACAGTTGAGCCAAAACCGGAAGGTGAAAATGGTAAACCGACAGTCGAGCCAAAACCAGAAGGTGAAAATGGTAAAAAAACAGAACAACCAAAGCAAGAGAACATTCAAGTTCCAAGTGCACAATTAAATGAAGCCATTTCTAAAACATCAGACAAGATGTTACAAGATGGAATTGAAAGTGATTGGGTAGCTGTAGCGCTTTCTCGTTCTGGAAAGAATGTGCCAATTGAGGCAAAATTAAATTATGTTAAGTCAGTAACTGAAAAAGTAGAAAAGCGCATTAATCGTTTTTCAGCGACAGATTTAGCTAGAACAATTATTATGATGAATGCAATGAGTGCAGACCCTAAAAATGTAGGTGGACATAATTTAGTTCAAAAATTGTATGAGTCAGATAAAGTGAATTCTGTTACAGGTTATGCATTTGCTTTACTTGCATTTGATACGAAGAAGTATGAGATTCCAGTTGAATCAAAATGGAACAGAGTTGCTCTAGTGGAAGCACTGTTAAATAATCAGCATACAGACGGTGGATGGACTTATAATAGTTCAGGTAGTAAAGATAGTGCTAGTAGCGTTGATGTAACAGGTATGGTTTTATCAGCATTAGCTCCTTATCAAGAGCGATCAGATGTGAAACCAGCTATACAAAAAGCTGTTGCGTATTTATATAACGAACAGCTGCAAAATGGCGGTTTTTCAGCTGATGGACAAGAAAATTCAAATAGTACTGCGCAAGCAATTATTGGATTATCTCTTGTTAAAGATGTAGATCAAAATCGTCTTCATAAGGCAATGCAAAACCTATTATCATATCAACTTTCAAATGGTGAATTTAAATGGTTACCAAGTGATCAAAATGGTAACGGAATGGCTACAGAACAGGCTCTTTTAGCATTACTTCAATTTAAGGAAATGGGAAAATCTATTTATGATTGGTCTAATGTAGACGCTGGTGATGTAATTAAGCCAAAACCGATTGAAGAGCCAGAAAAGGTCGTTGAACCAGAAAATAATGTAGTAGAAAAAGAAGTTACTGAAGAACCGAAAGAACAAAACCAAGTACAACAAGAAACAAAAGATGAAAATCTAAAAGTAGTTGTAGATAACGAACCGGTTAAGAATAAAAAAATCGGAAACGGTAACAGTCTACCAAAAACAGGAGCATCTTCTCATAGTGCAGCAACAGAAGTAGGTATGGGTGTATTATGTATTGCTTCTGCATATGTATTATGGAGACGTAAAGCAGCTTAACAAAAAATTAGGAGCAATTATTTGCTCCTAATTTTCGTATGAAAGGTGAGAGATAGGATGAGTAAGGTGAAATGGTTCATTTCTTTACTGCTTTCGCTTGGGCTACTTGCCGGATGTGAAGAGGCAGGTGTAAAGCCTGAGAAGAAGGTAGAACCGAAGCAAGAAGAGGTAGCGAAACAAGAAGAACAAAAAAATGAAGCGAAGCCGGAAGAAAAAACAGAAGAAAAGCAAGCTGAATCAGAGCAAAAGCAGCAAGAAGAGCAGAAAGAGAAACAAGAACAAAAAGTAGAAGAGAAGCCGAAAGAGGAAAAGCCGCAGGCACAACCAGAGATAAAGAAAGAAGAGAAACAACAGGAACAACCGAAAGAACAGCCGGATGTAAATAAGCAACCAGAGCAGCAACAAGCACAAGAAGAGAAACAACAACCGAAAGCACCAGAAGTAAAAGAAGAAGCAAAGGTTGTGAATCAGCCGAAAGAAACACCGAAGCAGGAGCAAAAGAAAAAGCCAGAAGAGAACAATAGTGTACCAGCTCCACCAACACCGGTACCACCACAAAACCCAGTGCCACCACCAGTACCTAAAGCAAAACAAGTAACAATCTCGGTAAAAGGAAATAACGGATATATAATGGGTGCGAAAAAGATGGATGTACAAGATGGCGATACTGTGTATAAAGTATTACAACGTACAGGATTAGATGTTGATGCAAGCGGATCTAGAGATAGTATTTATGTAAAAGGTATTAATGATTTATATGAAAAAGATATTGCGGATACTAGTGGATGGAAATATCGTGTGAACGGTGCTTTTCCAAACCATAGTGCTGGTGTAGTTACGGTAAAACCAGGAGATACAATTGAGTGGGTATACGTATTACAATAAGAAAGGCATTCGGTAAAGGGCTATGAAAATAAGTTTTTCTTCTTTACATCCTTTTGTGAATTTTTTCTATTATATCGGGGTGATGATACTATGTATGATGTGTCTTCATCCTCTTTTTTTAATTGGAGCAATAGTATTAATTATTATGTTAAATGTGATGCAAGGAAATAGCGAAAAGATAAGAAAGATGCTACCGAGCACAATTGTTTTCTTTTTTATGGTAATTTTATTTAATTCGTTATTAACGCATAGAGGTCGAACTACGTTATTTTGGTTAGGTGATAGCCGTATTAAGCTTGAGGCGATTATGTTTGGAATAGTAATGGGGTTATTACTAGTTGCAGTTATGTTTACGTTTGCGTCATACAATGATATTATTTCCAGTCATAAATTTTTATATCTGTTTTCAAGAATTTCACCGAAAGTTGCATTGTTAACGATGATTACAGTGAGATTTGTTCCTTTGTTTATAAGACGATTAAAGAAAATCACACTCGTCCAAAAAACGAAAGGTGTGCAGGTAGATTCAGGTTCAATGATGGAACGCGTGAAAAATGGTATGCAATTGCTGCAAGTATTATTAATTTGTTCATTAGAAGATGCACTGCAAACGGCAGATTCTATGCAAGCTCGTGGATTTGGTGTGACGAAGCGTACGACGTATATTCGCTATAGAATGGAAAAGCGCGATTGGTATACGCTCAGTTATTTAATCATTTTATTTATAGCTGCTATTATATGTAGTAATTATGGCGGAGGGAAATTGATTATTTATCCGAAAGTCGAATCTATTTTATTCCAGCAATATGATGGAATGATGTTTGTATTATTTACACTGTTTATTAGTTTACCAATTATGATGGAAGGAAAGGAATGGATATGGTGGCGCATGCAGAAATAAACAATTTATCATTTGTATATGCTGATGAAAACGAATATGCGTTACAGCATATTTCTCTTTCTGTTCAAAAAGGTGAGTTTATTGCACTTGCTGGAGGATCGGGATCTGGGAAGACGACTTTATTAAAACATTTTAAAAAGGAGTTACTTCCAATTGGTACGCGTTCTGGAGAGATATTTTATGAGGGTGTTTTAATAGAGGAAGTAGCTGATTTGTTATCTGCCCAAGAAATTGGGATGGTATTTCAAAACCCAGAAAATCAGATCGTTATGGATACAGTGATTCAAGAATTAGCATTTTCTTTAGAAAATATCGGATTACCATCACATAATATTCAAAAAAGAATAGCGGAGCTTATTAGTTTTTTAGGATTTCAAGATTTATTGCATCAATCTGTTCACACGTTATCTGGCGGGCAAAAGCAACTTGTCAATTTAGCTGCGGTATTAGTTATGCAGCCGAAGTTACTATTATTAGATGAACCGACAGCCCAGTTAGATCCAATTGCTGCGAAAGAGTTTTTAGGATTATTAAAACGTATTAATGAAGAACTTGGAATTACGATTATTTTAAGTGAACATCGTTTAGATGAAGTTATACCGCTTGCAACACGCGTTGTTTGTATGGATAATGGCCGTATTATGTATGATGGTAGTCCTAAAACTGTTATTACGAATATGTGGGGAGTAGAAACATTCCGTCCATTTATTCCGCAAATTCCAAGGCTATTTTTAGAGTGGAATGTGAGAGATATTCCGTTTACAGTGCGAGAGGCGCAAATGAAAATGAATGATTTTGCAGCGATATCATATGTAAATGACCCAATAGCACAAAGTGAAAAGCAAGAGGTAATTTTAAGCGCAGAGCATATTTCGTTCCAGTACGAAAAAAGTAGTCCGCTTATTTTACGTGATTTATCAGTTTCAATTGAAAAAGGAAAATGGGTAGCGCTCGTTGGGAAGAACGGTACAGGTAAGTCTACACTGTTAACGATTTTAGCAGGATTACAAAAAGCGAGAAGAGGGAAAGTAAAGTGGAACGGGAAAGTGATACATAAAATTGATTCGAAAGAACGATTTAAAAGGATCGGGTATGTATCGCAACATCCGTATTATCATTTTACATTTGATACAGTGTGGGATGAAGTGTATGAACGTGCACGTGAATTATACGGAGAACAAGGAAAAGAAATAGCAGAAGATATGTTGAAGAAGTTTTGGTTGTACTCGCTTAAAGAACGCCATCCGCATGATTGTAGCGGGGGAGAGCAACAACTACTTGCGTTATGTACAACGTTATTATCAAAGCCAACTTTATTATTACTTGATGAACCGACAAAGGGGCTAGATCCGTGGAAGAAAGAAAGAGTAGGAGAACTATTTAGGAAGCTACAAAAAGAAGGAACAACAATTATAATGGCAACGCATGACATTGAATTTGCAGCGAAATACGTTGATCAATGTATGATGTTATTTGACGGAACAGTCATTATGAATGATGCACCGAAAGAATTTTTTAGCGGCAATTTCTTTTATACAACATCTATTAATCGATTCATTCGAAAAGAATTGCCATATGCATTAACGTGGGAGGATGTGTACGAAGCGTGTCCAAACGATATGTTGCATTCATAATATGTATTTTTGCAGTAATAATAGGCACATTACTTCTTACGACACTTGTCATGGACGGTTATTACATGTTAAGTAGTTTGTTTATATTAGCAGTTATTATGTTACCTTTCTATATCCGTTTTGAAAGAAAGGCGTTTGTTTCACGTGAAATTGTTCTCGTTGCTGTATTAGCGGCAATTGCAGCAGTAAGCAGAGTGCCATTTTCTATTTTACCAAGTGTACAACCAACTTCTTTTGTCATTATTGTTTCTGCAATTGTATTTGGAAGTGAAACTGGTTTTATGATTGGTGCCACAGCAGCGATCGTATCTAATATTTTTTTAGGACAAGGTCCGTGGACACCGTGGCAAATGTTTTCGTGGGGCATGATTGGTTTTATAGCAGGTTTACTTCGTAATACATTTTTAATGAAAAAACTATGGGGGAGACTTCTTTACGGAGTAATTGTTGGATTTTTATTTGGCTGGATTATGAATTTCTGGGGTCTTCTCGGTTTTATAAGAGAAGCAACGTGGGAGACTGTCATTTCGTATTATATCGCAAGTTTTTATTTTGATTTGAGTCATGCGATTTCGAATGTTATTTTCTTACTACTATTTAGTACGTCTTGGATTACGATTCTTACAAGATTTAAAAAGAAATACGGTATATTAGATGAGCATAACGTGACATAGAAAAGCATACTCATATAAGGTAGGGTCGCGACTTACATATTCGTTTGCCTCTTTCATGCTTCTTACATATTGTAAGGAGCATTTTTTTGTCAAAAAATAGATTCAATATGCATCCGCCATTATATAAAATTATTTGTATAATAGTACGTGAGAACTCTTTTCAAGAGGGAGGTGTATAGTTAATGAAGTTAGTTATTCCGAAGCAACATGGTGCATGGGCCATGCTTGTTATACCTTTTCTATTAAGTGTCATACTTGGGAAACCCACTATTTATCATATTCCATTGTTTATAGCATGGTTTTTTATCTATTTAGCTACATATCCATTTCTGACGTACATAAAGCAAAGACGAAAAAAAGAGTTTTTACACGCCGCAATTGTTTATTTTAGTATTGCGTTCCTATTCGGGATGATTTCTTTATTATATGAGTGGCGAATTCTTTTATTCGTAATAGTAATGATTCCATTATTTATAGTAAATATGTATTATGCTCGTCAAAAAAATGAAAGAGCACTATTAAATGATATTTGTGCAATTATTGTATTTTGTATCGGTGGGTTAATTAGTTATTATTTTTCAATGAAGCAAATCGATCATATAGCATTATTCATTGCGCTTAGTTCATTCTTATACTTTTTAGGTAGTACGTTTTATGTGAAAACGATGATTCGTGAAAAAAATAATCCGAAGTATCGTCTTATATCTTGGGGATATCATATCGTATTAACTATAATTGTATTTGTGATTAATCCGTGGTGTTCTCTTATTTTTATACCAAGTGTCATTCGAGCAATTGTGTTGTATGGCAAAAAAATCTCTATTATAAAAGTAGGGATTTTAGAAATTGCTAATTCTGTATATTTTTTAATCATAACGGCAATAATTATGAAGTATGCCATTTGAAAAAACTTCCCATCGATAGATGGGAAGTTTTTAATCTTTTTCTAAAATGTGAACGGTGTACTCGCAACGTTGAATAGCTTGTTCAACAGCATAAAGTGATTGTTCAATACGAGCACGATTAAAATCTTTTTCAACTGTTTCAAGTGCTTCTTCTAAACAGTGTTTTGCTTCTTGTAATGATTGAAAAGAATCTTGTACATATCCGCGAGCATTTTGATGCATTTTATAATCCTCCTTAGCTGTTCATATACGAGTAGTATGAACAGTAAGAAAGAAAATATAATTTGTTATATTTATTATATTTGTTTGACAATTAAAGTGAAATTACGTATAGTAAGGTTTAAGTGAATATTTTCTTATCCAGAGAGGTGGAGGGACTGGCCCGATGAAACCCAGCAACCGCGATGCAGGTGCTAATTCCAGCAGAACATATTTGTTCTGGGAGATAAGACGAAGATATATACGTAACTTCTTCTTATCGGAGAGGTTTTTTTGTTGCAAAAAAACCGATTACGAAAATTTATATTAAGAAGAAAGGGGTTGCGAATTACTGTGACACTCGAAAAATACGTAAAACTGCGTAGTACAGTTTATGAATATATGATAGAGCAAGATAAGCCGATATCATTGTTAGATATTCAAGAACATATCGTTTCGCATCATGAAGGAAAATTCACGAAAAAAATGTTACATCAATTTTATTTATCAAGGCTATTAGACGAACTGAAACTGGATGGGAAAATTACATTAGCTGATGAATATCTCTATGCTGAAAAAGGGGTATTTTATAAGGCGAGAAAAGGGAGCTAAGCTCTCTTTTTTTTAAAAATAACGGAGTATGTAGAGTAAAAGACTGCTAAAGCAGCCTGATACAGGGAATGGTGTTGAGTGTGTAGTGTCAAAAATTGAATGTGCCTGAAAGAGGCAATTCGTATCGGCTGCAAATGAAAAGAGACACCTTCGCCGAATAGGTGTCAGTCGTTTTGTAAAATAGACTTGCTATTTAACAGTTCTTAGAATAACATGCAGGGTTTTGGAAGTCAAAAGGGAATTAAAGGAAGGGGTACAATTATGTACGCTTACTTATTAAAAGATATAACGAAATGGATCCCAAAGTACGTTGTAGATAAGGGATATGAATATTATGAAGATGGATATATAGAAGATGTTGAAATACAAGATAACAAAGTGTTTGCATTCGTTACTGGAAATGCAGGGAATTATGAAGTAGTTATCGATCTCGAAGATTTTTCAAAAAGTAGTTGCGAATGTCCGTATGAAAATTATTGTAAACATATGGCGGCAGTTGTTTATGATATTCAAGGTGCTGGTGAGAGTGCAGTTAAAGAGAAACTAAAAGATTTAGAAAAAGAAGAGTTACTTACTGTATTAAATCGACTGTTGCAAAGTTCGAAAAACGTACAAATTGTAGAGAAGTTATTAAAGAAGGGGTAACTTTAAAGATAGAGGGAGTTGTTTTGTAGTGAACGTACTGATTATATACGCTCATCCTAATCCTTCAAGTTTTAACGGGGCAATTTTAGAGCATGTGCAAAAAGGGCTACAGGAAACAAATCATTCGGTTACGTTGCTTGATTTATACAAGGAACAATTTGATCCGGTACTTGTATTCAATGAAGAGAAGAAAAGACGTGATTTAGTAAATGAAGAAGAGACAGCGCGGTATAGAAAATTAGTGGAAGAAGCAGATACACTTCTCTTTATATATCCGATATGGTGGTGGGGGATGCCAGCTATTTTAAAAGGTTTTATTGACCGTATTTTCGTAGCTGGATTTGCTTATAAATATGAAGGTGCTCTTCCGAAAGGGTTATTGAAAGGTAAGAAAGCTTGGGTTATTAATACGTTAGACTCGCCTCTATGGTACGTCGCATTGTTATATCGATCAGCAGATTGGATTATGATGAAGAGAGGTGTTTTACGTTTTTGTGGCATTCGTGATATAAAACGGTCAGTTTTTCAATCTGTGAAAACGAGTAAAGTATCAAAGCGCGAAAAATGGTTATTACAAATAGAAGAAAAGGCTCGTACATTATGAATGAAGTCGATCGTATTATAAACTGTTGTCAGTATGATAACGAACTTTTTCGGAAGTATATTACGTGTTTACTTCAATTGAAAAAATGCAGCGATACATTTCAACAAATTCAAATAGAGTTAAGAAATGATTATTTAATAAGGGGAATTTGTGAAAGAGAAGTTGATGAGGTAGTACGGGGAAGTAAAGAATATGAAATGCATTTTCTTCCTAAAGTATTACAGTGGAATTTTTTGAGGGAACATCCACACCTGATTGGAAAAATTTGCGAAGATTTTTTTGCATTTGAGTCATTACATCTTAAGGACATAGAGTGGGATACAGTTATAAATTGCATGGGAAATAAATGATTTATTATGTAAAAAAGCTAGTATAAAACTAGCTTTTCGTTTAAATAACTAAGAAGCATAGACTAATGATGAAACCTGCATATAGTAAGTTAACAACGCAAAATCCCATAATGTCACGAGCACCTAAACCAGCTATCGCTAATGCTGGTAATGCCCAGAAAGGTTGAATTAAATTCGTCCAAGCATCGCCCCATGCAATTGCCATTGCTGTTTTTGCAGCAGGTACACCAAGTTCAGCGCCAGCTGGAATCATAATTGGTGCTTGCACGGCCCATTGACCGCCTCCTGATGGAACAAAGATATTAACGATGCCAGCACTTAAAAATGTAAAGAGAGGAAAAGTCGTTTCATTTGAAATGCTAATAAAGAAATTAGAAATAGCTCCTCCAAGTGAAAGTCCTTCACTATTTGCTCCAATCATCATCCCCATAATTCCTGCGTAAAACGGAAATTGAAGTAAAATGCCAGAAGCACTTTTCGTAGAGTCTGAAAAAGCGCGAATATACTGAATCGGAGTGCGGTGGAAAATAAGTCCAGCAATTAATAACATAAAAATTACGATATCGAGAGTAAGATTAAATCCTTTCGTATAAAAGTAATTGAAAATATAAATGAGACCTAACAATCCAACGCAAAGTGTAATAATGATGCTATTTTCCATTTTTTCAGCGAATGTATTTTTTTCTACTTCTTGAGCAGCAGCTTCTTCATGGAACACGCTAGGATCTACAGTTATCGTATGTTTTTCATCTGGATGCATCGCTTTATTAATGAGAGGCATCGTAACGAGAAAAATAATAACTGGAACGAGAGCGTATGGTGAGAATAGCGTTTCTGAGATTGGAATCGCTTCTTTAATACTGCCAGCTGTCGTTTTAATTAACGTTTCCCCGCCTGTTGCTAATGTCAGAGGAATAGAAGCAGAAAGCCCCGCATGCCAAATGAGAAATCCAGAATAAGAAGAGGCGATTGCTAGTCTATAATCTAATCCTTCTAATTGTCTTGCCACTTCTTTTGCGTATAAAACAGATACAACAATTCCAAAGCCCCAGTTTATGTATGCACCAAGTAAACTTACAATGGAAATGGCAATAATGCCTTGTCCATTCGTTTTTGGTAGTCTGGCAGCTTTCGTTAATCCTTTTTTAATAAGAGGAGCATTTGCTAAAGCAGATCCAGTCACGAGTACAAGTGCCATTTGCATAGAAAAGGCGAGAAGCCCCCAAATTCCATTCCCCCAGTGATTGATCATTTCTACAGGTGTTTGATGAGTCGCAAACATACCGAAGAAGATAACAAAAACAGTTAATAAACATGATAAAATAAACGGTTCTGGCAAGAAGCGTTGCACTAAGGCGACGCAACCATTTGTAAAAGAACGAAACAAAATAGATCAACCTCCTTATGTATATGTATTACAATTATTCGAGGTTATTTGAGAGATAACCTTTAATATAAAGAAAATTCAGATATTTATAGGGTGGTAATTTATTGATAGATTGATATAGAGCCTCGTATCAGATACTGCTTTTAATATACTAGAAGAAAAACGGTTGTAAATGTGGCTAGCACTTATTGGGAGAGTATAGAGAAAGGTTACTAGCTGGTTTCAAAACAACTGTTGCAAAGGGAGAGGATACTCAATACAATAGTGTTGTATTACATGAGAAATATGTTTAAGCACAAATCTAGTTAAAATGTTTATACAAATAAATTTAATATTTAGGGGGGGTTATGATCAAAAGTTTTTATCTTTTAAAGCCTAAAATGTTTACGGCAGATATGTATTATAAAGTTTTTATTACAGGTGACTGTATATATTTTATAAAGATTGGCGGACAGTTTCATAGTCGACATGCTTATAAAAAACAGTTACCTGGTATTTCTGAGTTACTATTTTTGTTTTGGTTCAAAAAAATCGAGAAAAAACAATTAAACTTAGAAACTGAAATAGATACAAAAATACATACTGGAGATGTACATGAACTTTTGCAATTAAAGAATAACTTTTCCATTAAAACAAATACAATTGAAGAGGTACTATTAAATAAACGAGGAACGTTTCATACAGGTTTTAATGATAATGGGAAAATTTCATTTATATTACAAAATGGTCAAAAAGTAAAGTTCATCATCCCGGAAGAAACTTTATTTTCATCAATAGAAGAAATTTTCGACGAATATGAACAGACAATATTTGTAAGGGAAGTGTTTTAACGCATTCTCCAAAAGATGTGGATGTATTAGTTAAACACTTAATTAAACATGTAAACTGCTTATAGAAATTTTGATAGGCGTGTTTTAAGCAGTTATTCTTTCAGTATCTTCTAATATGTAGGAGTATAAATGAAATATCCCAACAAGAAAAAGCTTCCACTACTGTGGAAGCTTTTCTAAATGATGTGCAATATCAATATACATATTTGAGTAAACTGAATGTATTTCATTACTTGGCGTAGCGTTAGAAGAGAAGTGGACAATTACCATATTTGCTTTTGGATCGATGTAAAGTGTTTGTCCGTAACTACCTAACACTTCAAAAGCACCTTGTTCATTGTGCGGAATCCACCATTGATTATGATAAGAAATGGAAGCTCCAGGGCCAATTGCAAGTTCACCTTCTTGGACATTTTTTATATCTTCAGTAATAGAAGAAGGGAGAATTTGTTTTCCGTTATATTCCCCGTTGTTTAATAGTAATTGCCCGAATCTCGCCATATCTCTAGCAGTTGCATTTAAGCCAGCGCTTGCTTGTTCTATTTTCGTTTCATCTGTAACGTAATACGCGTTTTCTTCCATACCAATTTGAGACCAAATTCGTTCGCTAACATTTTCAGCTAATGATTTACCAGTGATAGTTCGAATAACCCAAGCGAGTGTTTCCGCTGATCCGTTATCGTAAGAAAAATCGGAACCAGGCGGTGCAGTTTCTTCTGCTTCTTGTAACATATCGTAAATTTTCATCGGACCTTCGTAGTTTTTACCTCGAGGTAAAATATTGCTCGCTAAATATAGTTGTGCATCTTGATTTTCTAATGCTGGATGTTCATATCCGTGAGTAGGGTACTGTGCAGAAACTTGCATGTCCAATAATTGCTGAAGTGTGGCATTACCGAACGGTGTATTTTTTAATTCTTTTATATATGTGTCAGCTGTTTTTTCTAAGTCAATACGTTTTTCTTCAGCGAGAGATTGTATAATTGCCCCGGTAAAGACCTTTGCTAATGACGCCATACCATGAGGTTCACTCTCGTTATATTTATTGAAATATCGTTCATAAACAAGTTGTTCATTATGTATAACGACAAAAGCATCCGTTTTGTTATCGTCTAAAAGTTTTTTTAGAGGAGTTGTATTTCCGAATCTACGCTCCACAGCAAAATCGTCTAAATTTTGTAGTGCGGAAGGGAAGTGAGCAATTTGATCAGGATTGTTTTTTACGTTATTAACTAAAGTGAATTCTTTCATATGTGTGTACGACCAGCGTAAGTAAGGGTCATCTAACCAGTTTTCTTTCGTCACATTATGTTTTGATGGGGTCGTTTTATTTTGTTTGAAGTAAGTAAACCCAAGCCCTGTAATTACAAATATGGATGTTAGTATGAGTAAGAGTAGGGGAGATTTTTTTAGTTTCATATAGGTCCCTCCTTTTTATTTCTATTATAAGTATACGCTTCTATTGAAAGAAATACAAAATAAGGAAAGTAAACGGGGAAGTTTACTTTCCTTATTAACGTTAAGCAGAAATTTTTCCGTCTGTAGATTGTTTCTTGAATTTTTGTTTTCGTCCGTGTAATCCGTAATATAAAAGTAAAGTGAAAGCAACGATAATAGCTGCGATAAAATACATATTATGATAACTGGATTTGGCTGCGACAATACCTAGAATGAAAGAACCAAAGCCAATACCACTATCAAAGAATGAGAAATACGTAGCTGTGGCAGAACCACGTCTATGGTTTGGAGCTGCAGAAATCGCAATCGTTTGGAAACTCGGAATTAATGTTCCGTAACCTAAACCGATTAGCATACCTGCGCCAAGGAACCAAAATGACGTTTGTGCTTGGCTTAATATGAACATTCCGATTGTGAAAATAATGATAGCAGGGTAAACAAGTACATTTTCACCGAAGCGATCAAAAATCTTTCCTGTAAATGGACGAGAAATTACAACGACAAGTGCATATACAATGAAGAAATAACTTGCAATTTCACTTAAACCGATTTCTTTCCCATAAATAGGAATGAAGGATAAAATACCACTATAAGAAAAGGCTAAAACAAATCCTGTAAGTGCAATCGGAATAGAAGATGGTTCAATTAAGTCTTTCCATTTCATTTTTTCGCGTTTTTGTTTGCTTACAGGTGCTTCATGCGGAATATTTACAAGTAGTCCTAATAAAAATGCAAGTAATGAAAATACGGAACAAACGATAAATAACACAGTGAACGAAAAATGAGAAATAATTGTTAAACCTAAAAAAGGACCAATTACCATCGGCAGACTCATAAATACGCCGAAATATGCAAGTGCTTCGCCTCGTCTATGAGCTGGCGCAACATCAGTTACAATCGTACCAGTAGCTGTCGTTGCCATCCCGAACCCAATACCGTGTAAGAAGCGAAGGGCAAGTAATAAAAATAAACTTTGCGCACCGAAATACATAACAGTAGCGGCTAAAAATAATGAAAGTGAAATAAATAATATTTTCTTTCTTCCTAAATCATCGAGCCATTTTCCTGTGAATGGTCTACATAAAACAGAAGAAATAAGAAACACAGTTGCAACTAAACCAATTTCCTCAGGTTTTCCTTTTAGGCCGTCTATTACATAGACAGGCAGAGTAGTCATAAGCATGTAAAATGTTAAGAAGAGAAATAGACTACTAAAACAAGTTCCGAGGAAATCCTTCGTCCAAAGTTTCTCACTTTGCATCGTCATCCCTCCAATTTAATCTAAATTTTTAATAATTTGTTGTAACACTTGAAATGCTTGATGTAAATCATCTTCGTTAATACCTTCTAGCGTTTTTTCTTCGAAAGTATCAACTTCTTCTTGCCATACTGGAACCATCTTTATCGCTGTTTCGGATAAAGAAATGAGCTTCTCGCGGCGATCTTTACCTTCTGTACGAATAATCCATCCCATCGTTTCCATACGTGTTAACGTACGAGTCATCGTTGGTGATTCAACATTTAAATATTGGCATAATTCTGTTTGGGTACAAGAACCAGTTTGATTAATGCGGAAAATAACAGCCCACTGCGCACTAAATAACCCAGTTGGAGATACACGCTCATTAAATTTCTTCGTAAACTTTCGAGAAGTCTGGCTGACGATATGAAAAAAATGTTGTTTTTCGTCCATGTATTTTGATCCTTTCAAATTAGTTACCTAGCTAACTATATGCTTTTTTATAATAATTGTCTAGTAATAGACATGTTGATTTATGTAAAAAATTCTTATAGGTTTTATGTTGCGAACGTATATTCTACGTGCTATTCTTTAATTAAGTAAAGAATTTTCTTTCTATTAAATAGAATGGGGGAACTTGTGATGATTAAGCCTGCAACAATGGAGTTTGTTTCACTATCGAACGGAGAAACGATTGCATATCAGGAAGTTGGAAGGCGAAATACAGATATTCTTGTACTCATTCACGGGAACATGACATCGTCACAACACTGGGATTTAGTCATTGAAAAGTTGCAAAATCAATACCATATTTACGCTCTTGATTTAAGAGGATTTGGACAATCAACATATAATCAGTCGATAGATTCATTACAAGACTTTGCAGAAGATGTAAAATTATTTATCGACGAGTTAAAGCTAGAGAAATTCTCATTAATGGGCTGGTCAATGGGCGGTGGTGTTGCGATGCAATTTACAGCGAATCACCCAACTTTTGTAGAAAAGTTAATTTTAGTAGAATCAGTAGGAATGAAAGGATACCCAATCTTTAAAAAAGATACGAATGGGCAGCCAATCGTATCAAGTTTAGTAAAGACGAAAGAAGAAATTGCGCAAGATCCAGTACAAATCGCTCCAGTATTAGACGCGATAAAAAATATGAACAAACTATATTACCGTACAGTATGGAATCTATTAATATATACACATAATCAACCTGAACCGGACCGTTATGAAAAGTATTTGGATGATATGTTAACGCAGCGTAATTTCGTAGATGTGAATTATGCGCTCATCACATTTAATATTTCGGATGAACATAATGGGGTTGTAGAGGGAAGTAAGCAAATTCATCGTATTAAGGCGCCGACACTCGTCATACAAGGTGATAGGGATTATGTCGTACCGCAAGTAGTCGGTGAGGAATTAGCGAAACATTTGCCAAATGCAGAGTTGAAGGTATTAGAAGATTGCGGACACTCACCGTTTATTGATTGTTTAGATGTATTTATAAAACATGTAGAAGATTGGTTAGAATAGAAAGAATCCCCAAAATGAAAAGTGTTGCATATACTATAACATTTGTATGTAAAAGGGGAGATTATCAATGCATAAACCATCCTTAATCGCTTATTCGCCATATGATCATCAAATATACAAAAAAATAATGATAGACCCGATGTATATGCAAGTTTTACCAGCTGTAGTTCCTTGGCAAATGCAGCAGCCACTAGCAGCTCACATGCAACATTACTTATATGGACCATCATTTTATGAAAATCCATATTTCAAGCACTTTCATAACAATGTGAAAGCACAAGTTTGGGAAGGATAGGAAGCTAAAAGGTTCATTCTTTTAGCTTCTTTTTTATTGCGAATATTCGTACACGCATTTGAAGAAACAGTTTATAATGAAAAGTGGAAGCGTGAGAAGGAGAGGGACAAAGGATGTCAATGCGTTTTACATTTTGGATTATGGTTGGTATTGTAGCAATTTCTGGTTTATCACAAGGAATGCTCTTACCTGCCATTGCAATGATTTTTGAACAAGAAGGGGTTAGTTCAAGTATTAACGGTATTCATGCAACGGCATTATACATTGGGATATTAGTTATTTCGCCGTTTCTTGAAAAACCGATGCAAAGGTTTGGAATGAAGCCAATTATCGTTATAGGTGGGTTTCTCGTTATTATTTCATTATTCTTTTTTACACAAACATTTTCGTTTTGGGTATGGTTTATCCTTAGATTTCTAGTTGGAGTCGGAGATCATATGCTGCATGTCGGAACGCAAACGTGGATCACGACAACATCAGACCCAAGTAAAATAGGGAGACAAGTATCGATATACGGTGTATTCTTCGGAATTGGTTTTGCTGTTGGTCCGTATTTAGCAAGCACTGTGCAGTACGGTCTTGCAACACCATTTATTATATCTACTATACTTTGTTTAATAGGTTGGCTTTTACTACTTCCAACAAAAAATGCATTCCCAGCGCAAGATGAAAGAGAAGTGAAGAGTGAATCATCATTTTCTCGTTATAGACAAGTTGTTGGATTAGGATGGATTGCGTTACTAGGACCACTTGCATATGGCGTACTTGAGGCGATGTTAAATAGTAACTTACCAGTATACGCGCTTCGTAAAGGGTGGTCTGTTTCAGATGTATCCTTCTTATTACCAGCATTTGCAGTTGGGGGTATTATTACACAAATTCCGCTCGGTATATTGAGTGATAAATACGGAAGGGATCGTATATTAACGTGGACGTTTAGCATAAGTACGGGCATTTTTCTACTTGCCGCCGTATTTGATCAATATTACTGGATCGTCTTTGCCTGCATGCTTTTAGCGGGTATGGTTATTGGATCGTGTTTCTCTTTAGGGCTTGGATTTATGACTGATTTATTACCGAGACACTTACTACCGGCAGGTAATATATTATCCGGAATCGCTTTTAGTTTAGGAAGTATTATGGGGCCTGTATTAGGCGGCGTATTTATAGAAAAAATACAGTATACAAGCTTTTTTATTGCGGTTATGATTATAATGGGAATTCTAGCAATGTTATATATGGTCTACATGAAAAATCAATTCGCATCAAGAAAAATAGAAAGCAGGTTAGGGCATGACAAAACAACCTAATAAAAAGAAATTTGAAGTACTTGAAAATGAAACAATTACAGACTGCTTAGCACGTATGGAACAAGAAGGCTACGCTCCGTCTCGTCGTATGGAAGAGCCGATCTTTCATGAAGTAAAGAAAGACGGTAAAACAGTAGTTGAGCCGTGCGGTAGGAAGATTGTTTTTGAAGGGAAATTGAAGTAATCCAATAACAAATTCTCTTTATCGTATAGAGCCATCCAATAGCTGGGTGGCTTGTTTTTTTATTAATCAATGAAGGAAGGAATTAATTAAAATGAATCTCCCTTTCATTTCTCCTAATTGGCTTCTTTATATGGGTCAAAAGATTGCTACTTTTTTCGTATATTGGTAAAATAAGTTCTTGGGTCTTACTTATTGTTATCGGTATAATGTTTGTCGCTTAACGTAAAGAAATTAGTTACAAAGATTCCATAATATTTAAAGGGGGTACAGCAACGATCCCCTCTTTTTGGAGCCACTCACAAACGTAAAGCAAGAGAAGAGGCTATATGAACTATTCTTCTATCTTGTTTAGATTAAACGAGTTACTGCAATTGGAACAGGTATATGAAACTAGTCGACATCCTGATGGATCATGTTTTTCTAGCAATCTATCAATTCTGATGGAATTGATAGATTGCTAGAGAATGGAAAATGATTATCTGTATATTCCGAAGTAAATGTAACAGAGTGTCCTTCCATAATTAAGGGTAAAACCAAAATACGTTGTTTTAAAGAATGATTTGTTAGAACTGGTTATAAGTAATAAAACAGAAAAGAGGATCACATGTTAGATACTTTACAGAGAAGTAAAAAGTTTTTTTTATTATGTCTTATTTTTTTAGTGCTTTTAACTGCTTGTGGTAATACAGATGTTAAGACATCTAAAGCTTCATTACCACCGGCTGAATCTAATATAGATACATCATTAAAAGCGCCAAATTGGGTAGAGAAGAGTCCTATCCAACAGGCTCCTAATTTTACGGAAGATAAAAAAGTAAAATCGGTTGTGAATTTAATAGCAACGGGTGATAATTTATATCATGACGCAGTAATTAAAGATGGCAAACAAAAAGACGGTTCATATGATTATAACTATATTTATGAAAATATCAAAAAAGCTGTTAAATCAAGTGATCTTGCTATCGTGAACCAGGAGACTCCAATTGCAGGGAATAATCTAAAAGTACAGGGATATCCGACTTTCAATACACCTGAAGAAGTAGGACAATCTTTAGTGGACACTGGATTCAATATAGTGACTCAAGCGACAAATCATGCTATGGATATGGGTATTAAAGGTGTTGCGAATACAAGAGAATACTGGAAGAAATATCCGGATATTATCCCAGTAGGCATTAATGAGAATCAAAACGAGCGTAATGAAATAAAAACGATTACAAAAAATGGTATTCGTTTTGCGTTACTCAATTATACATATGGTACGAATGGAATTAAAATTCCAGGTGATAAGTCTTGGGCTTTAAATTTAATTGATAAAAAAGCGATACAAAATGATGTGGAAAAGGCAAAGAGTAGCTCTGATATGGTGATTGTTATGGTGCATTGGGGAGTAGAATATACATCTACACCTTCAAAGCAACAAAAAGAAGTTGCTCAATATTTAACAGATTTAGGTGTAGATGTAGTAATTGGAAATCACCCACATGTAATTCAACCAATTGAGTGGAAAAAAAATAAAGATGGACATGAAACGCTAATCTATTATTCTCTTGGAAATCTTATTTCTGCGCAAGAAAAATTAGAAACATTGGTTGGAGGATTATCTTATGTACAATTTGTTAAGTATGAAGATAAAACTTTTGGTATACGACAAGCGGCAATCGTACCGACAGTAACCGACTACGCTGATGGTAAGAAACAATTTAAAATTCAATTTTTAAAAGATTATTCGGATGAAGATTCTAAAAAACATGGAATTAAAAAATTTGTCGGCCCCGTTTCTTTGAAGGATTTCAAGGAGATTCCTAGAGACGTGTTGGGAAATTGGTATAAAGACTAATAAACAAAAAGGGAATGAGATACAATTAAAAAATTTATAATTTTAGCATTGGTATTGGCAATGGGATGGAGTCTTGCTGCTTGTAGTGGAAAGCAAACATCTCAGGAAACTACTAATAATAACGATAAAAATAAAAAAGAGATACATGCGAATAAAAAAGATGTTTTACCTATCTCTGATCCTAATGATTGGAGAATTATTCTTGTAAATAGAGAGCATATGTTATCAAAGGAACTAGGAATTGAATTAACAAGTATTACCCAAAATGCTAAGCCGAATATGAAAATAGATAGTAGAATTGCAACTTCCTATCAGGATATGGTAGCAGCTGCAAAAAAAGAGGGAATCAATCTTTATTTAAGATCAGGTTATCGAGCTATAAAATTACAACAAACCTATTATGATGCTTCAGTTAAAAGCTATAAATCTCAAGGTTTGTCAGATAAAGAGGCTAGTGCTAAGGCATTGGAATATCTTCAGTATCCTGGTGCAAGTGAACATCATACTGGATTAGCGTTAGACATTATTTCAGTTGAATGGCAGAATACTGTAGAAGATTTAAATGCAAAATTTGAAACTACCGATGCATTCAAATGGTTAGATAAGAATGCTGCAGAGTATGGATTTACTCTCCGCTATCCGAAAGATAAAGAGAATATTACTGGCATTAAGTATGAGCCATGGCACTATCGTTATGTAGGAAAAGAAGTTGCTGTTTATCTAAAAGAAAAAGGGTTAACTTTAGAAGAATATAACGAAAAAATTAAGTCTGGTAAGTAAAAATATGCTTTAATTTTATTAAACATTAGGCACTGCTACAAGAAAAGGTGAATCTGAGGATGTGTTAACCTTCCGCCTAGTATTGTAAAAACTGAGTATGATAATTTGAGCACGTATGAACCAGTTATCGTGTAAAAAGATGTATGTATTAAGAAATTAAAGTTAAGGATCTGATATTCATATCAGATCCTTTTTCTATTGTTCTTTTAAGAGCGACTGAGCCAAAATATTGGAATGAATATAGAAATAAAACAGCCTAAGGAATAGTATAACGAATCAGGGAGCCTACTCGTACGCTTCATTGGGATTATCCAGAAATAGTTGTTGATGAAATAAGAAAGAACTGGTCTTACTCTCAAGCAAGGATTTAATATGAATGAATTGGATAAAAGGTAATAATACATAGTCATATTGATTAAAGTTTCACTTTATTGAAGAAAAATGCGAAAGCCATTCATAAAATATGGAAATGTTAAAATCCCTTTGATAAAATAGCGATATGTAAAAATAATTATTTGTTAATTCTTAATGTAATGAATATTCATGTTTAAATATACGAATTTAACTACATAGTTATTGTGCTAAAGGGGGAGAAAGATGTTAGATGAATTGTACAATGCTTTTTTAAATGCGTCGGGTTTTACAGAAAGCGCGAGGAAACGAGATCGGTATGATGATTTACATGATTATTTAAAAGATAAAGAAAGAGAGTTAAAGCAATTCATTCAAGATGCTGAATCAGCGAAGAGAGATTATGAGAGTAAAAGTAATGGTTTAGAAGCTAATAAAATTCCGGCAGTTGAATTTGAACAAAAACGTCATGAAAAGGATGAAGACTTAAATACAGTATTATCCTATTTTAAAAGTGCATTAAGCGATGTTGGATCTGCAAAAAGTACAGCTTATGCAAAGTATTTGGAATATAAAGCGAAAGCAGAATCGGAGAAAGCGTCAGCATACGCTGCTGCGACCAAGGCTTTTGAAGAAAAGAAAAAGGAACTTGAAAATCTTATCCATTAAGCATACAAAGAATGTGGGGGAACTAACATGAGTGGTAAAGAGGTTGAAATTATAGGAAGTAACACTGCAAGTGCCATTTCTTACGCACAAAACATTGAAAATGGTATGAAGGATTCTTTAAACCAAGCGAAAGATTTAAAAGCATATGTCACAGGTGCGAAATGGAATGGAAAAACGAGAGATGCTTTTTTAAGTTATCTTGATTTGATCATTCAATATAATTCAGAAATGGTAGAGGCATTTGAAGGACATACGAAAGCTTTGAAAGAGTTAGATAAAAGTATTCAAACGTACGGAGATAGATTGGAAGTAAGGGCGATAAAACAACTGTGATGGAGAAACGAGGGATAAAAGAATGGGGAAAGAAATGAGTTTTGCACCTGCTGAATTATATGTTCTCGCAGGTGCAGCTGGGGTTACCGACATATTTGGATTGCCAAACCGTGACGCAATTATTTTGCTTGATGCAGAATGTGTCACGAAAGCAACTACGAGTTTAAAAGAAAAAGGCTTACTTACAAGTGAAAATGGAATTACCCCTGCAGCTTTTCAAATAATTGAGCTATTAAAGGAATATGAAAATTGTCATGAATACACGAGAATGAATAATGTATTAATTGGCTTTTTAAAAGAGGATAAAGACCGAGTGGCTGTATTAACAGAAATAGAACCAAATAAAAAATACGAGATCGACTACATACCAAAACCGGACGTATATTTTTCATTATTAACACGCATTCCTTTCTTATTGAGAGAACCGAGGGAAATAGAAGATACATTTTTCTCAAAGAGAATGACAGAGGCAGAACAACAAACATTTGAGGAAAAAGATTTATCAAATAAAGACGTTATAGCGATAGAAACGTATACGAGGCCTCGAAGTAATAGAGGAGGAAAATGGGAATGTTTCTTATATTTCACTGAAGGAGAAGATTTCGTTCAAATTGATGTAGAACGTAATCGATATGACTGGGTGAGTCTCTATGCGGTAAATAAAAAATTGTATGACGTGTTAAAAATGCCATATAAAAAGTTAATTGACCCGAGACAATTCTCGTTAGGAGGTATTCAATAATGCAAGTATCAATGGGAGATAGTGGTTCTGGTGGTGGAGAAGAAGTATTAGTTAATTTTCAAGAACTACTTGATATAGTAATGAAGTTAGAAAATATATATAAAATCCATGTAGACGTCATTGGAACGAATATTGAGAGTTTATTAAGCTGTGATTTTTATCAAAAAGGTGAAGCGATGAGAGTAATTGAAAAATATCCTGATATATTACACAAAACACTAGAATTGGCTGAACACTATTCTAGGTCAGCGACAGTTGTAGGAAATGTATGTGTAGAAATGCTTGAAAAGGACGAACAATTACGTGAAATATTAAGTAAGTTGTAGAAATCACCATACGGCTGGGGGGATGAAAACGAGATGGATGTGAAATATAGACCTGAACCATGGCAAAACATGGGGGATGGTATGAATCGAATTACAAAAGATGCACTCATGAAATTACGGGAAGCAAATGAATCATTAAAAAGAATTGATGGAAGAATACGAGATTTAGACTCGGATGGTAGTATACATTTTAATCCTAAAGATCAATCGCAAAAAATCGGGGAATTACTTGATAGTTATACGACATTACAAAAATATTGCGGAGAAGTAGGGCGAATAGTCTCTGAACATATAGATAAACCTTTTTTAGTAGAAATGGATAAATTCGCTCAAAAAATGAGAGATACATCTATTCTCAGTTTTGAAACAAATAACCGAATTGGCTCTACAACAACGACAGTATTACCAGGTGCGCATGCGGGCTACGGAAGTGTACCACAAACAATACAGAAGAAGAAAGATAAAATAACAGTAGAAGATATTTTTAAAGATTCACCCGCATTTGATAACGTACTGAGAGCGGAGTACAAAGAACTAAAAAAACAAAACCCAGATGCAAAACTAAATTATGAAGAATACAAGAAATTAGTCCCATCCACACGAGGATTCGAATACAAATCGATAGAAGATGAACAGAAAAAACTAGAAATGGTGCGAGACATAGGAATAGGCGTAGGAATCATCATCACAACAATCCTTTGTCCACCACTCGGGGCCGCTGCCGCAGTAGTATACGGAGCTGTACAAATCAAAAGTGGTATTGACGGAGAAGACTGGGGAACACACCGGAAATTGAGCCAAGAAGAACGCACAGCAAACATCATTTTTGGCGGATTAGATGCAATCCCAGTTGTTGGAGCAGTAGGAAAAGGAGTAAAAGCATTCAAAGGCACGAATGAATTAGCTGATTTAGCGAAATTATTAAAATTCAAAGAAGGAATGCCTGGTTTTAATCCAAATTTGGGTAAAAATGTGGTACAATCGCTTAAGGAAAATAATCTATTAAAAAATTTAAAAATACAAGGTTGGAAAACCGTAGATAAGATTAATGATGCGGACTACTTCATTAAAGGTCTAGTAGCAAAAGGTGCGGACTCCGTATCCCCAATCTTTAAAGGTGTAGAAATAATGCCAGATGGAAGTGTCGCTAGAACTGGAACGAATTATAGCGGGAAATTCCAAGAAGCCCATGATGCCTCGAAGGCGAGTATTCAGAGTAGGATCTCGAATTTGGAGAGTGGTGGGGTTAAGGCTACGGGTAAAGTTGGTTATGGCAGTAACATTTCAGACAATATCTCAAAAGAAATTAAAGAGTTAGATAAAGAAATAAATAGATTGAAAATAGAGGGAAATGACAAAGAAGTCAAAAGATTAACGCGAGAAAAAAATAAATTGGCCAACAAGTTGGATACGAAAGATGTTATTAGTGATCATTATGACTTGAAGGTTGCAAAGGAGTATGAAAGAAAAATCGATAATTCTAAATATTTTTCTCATGATAAAGGTGATTTTGGGGAAGAAGTGACAAAAATCGTAGCTAGAGACAGTGATTTAGGTAAAGATGTTTCCGATCTGTTCCAAGTGGGGAGAAATGGTATAGATGCAGCATTCCTATCGAAAGGGCCGCCGCCAAAGTTAACTATTATTGAATCAAAGGCATCAGATTCCGCTAGTTTTAGTTACTCGAATAAACAGAAAAAGGGCGGAGATAAGTATTTCCAAGGCATGGTTAACAGCAAAGATCCTAGGTATGACAGTTTTAAAGATAACTTAGAGGAACTGATGGAGGAGAATCCTGGTCTAAAATTCGATTTTATTAGAGTTGAAACAGATATCAAGATCACTGATATTGGATTCGGCGTTGATGAGTTACAGGTAAAGGAATGGAAGGAAATAGATTAATTCATAGGGAGGATACAATGATAAACCAAAAAAAGTTAGAAATGGCTTTTAAAAAATATAGCAAAAATTTTGTAGATGGAATCAAATTTGAAGATGTGAAAGATAAATATAATGTCAGTAGAAGAAAGATTGAGAAAATCGTTGAGCAAAATGAAACAGAGAAAGATCACATACTATTAATAAATCTAAGCAAAATTTCCTCATATCACTTGTCATTATGGAAAAACGATGTATTGATCAGCGGTGGAAACAATGCAGAAGGATTAAAGAACATGCAGAAGGTTTTATTTTACCAGTGCATGGGACAGGATCTCTATACAAGCAGGTATCCAGGAATGATCTTGGGATATACGTTTAGAGAAGTCGTCCTCACATTAGTTCATTTTGCAATGTATGGATGGGAGAAAGAAGAAAATATATTATATGATTTTATGACTCATCACTTCGGTGAACATTTAATAGATGCCAATGAAGAGGATAGACATATTTGGTTTTTGCTAGAGCTGTACTTGCAGTATAGAAATAAAACCATCATGGGAACGAATAAAAAATTGCATCTAGCTGTGAAAAATAAGTTTAAGGAAGCTGAACTGCGATGCGGCTCAATCCCTGAAGACCTGAATATTTATGATGAAGTGCTGGAACGTTGGTCGACTGGTGATTTAGAAGAAATAGAACATCTAATTTCGATAATGTCACAGTATCATTCTGCATTAGCTTCTGAAATCGGACAGCTAGGTGAATTTGGCGATTTCGGATACGGATTTTATCCTTTTGAAATCTTATTCTTGATCCATGTAAGGAAACAACTAGGGTTGCCAGTACCTACTCAATTCGATAATTTTCTGATGAATACTCCAGAAGCAAAAATGGTATTTAGAGAACGTGAGCCATACCCTGAGTGGGATCCCGTGCTTCAGATGATCGATCAATTTTATCGTAAAAACTACCCAGAATATATTCCTAACAAGCATGGAGAATTATTTCAATAAAAGGGAGGAAGCTAAGATGCCTGATCATGGGATAGCGCAGATTATATTTCCTGATAGCAAGGATTTGGAAACATTTTTGAAGGAACAAGGAGGTTATGACTTACATGAAGACCTATTAAAATATGGATTGACAACGAAACAGTTTTTATACGTTGACTATAAAGGTGAGCAATACCAAGAAATTGTCAATTTTATTCTTGATTACGAATTTGCCCACCAAATTGAATTAGCAACACAAGAAGAACTTGAGAGATTAGAAGCATTTAATTATGAATTTTTACCCGATAAGATCAAGATGGCCAACAAAATACTGTCACCAAAGGGATATGGTCTGTTTTTATATCCAAATTCGGGCGACTTTTACGCATTATTCATTGGGAAAATAGAGAATATAACAAAAATCCTGCAAGAAGAGGTGTTGCTTGATGATAGAATTCCTTTTCAAGAAAGGTGTATCAAATATTATAGATAGACCTAAGGATTGTATGCCTTCACCCTTGAATCCGATCAAGATTTTCTTATAAGTTAATATCAAGATTGCATAACCATCTAGAATGTGCTATTTTTGGCCACGTGCAATTTTAATAACACCATGTGTTACTACAAATGCATTTAAACTTTTCACCTCCTGAATTCGAAATAATAAAAATGTTTTGGATTTGGGAGGGTTGATAATAGAAAAATAAATTGAGAAATGTGCCTATTTTATTGGTTACTTGGACGCTGACAAAGGTACATGCTTAGTAAAGGAATTCAATGGCAACGTTAGGAGAACGTAGTGGCTATTGAATTTTTTATTTTTACAACTGTATTAGAAAGAAAAGCGTGAGAATTAGGCGAGATGATATTTTATTGAAAAGACATGGAAAGGACACAATAATAATGAACTCGTAAGTATTAATGTATTACTTGTTACCATATAAAAAGGTGTCATAATACTGTTACTACAAAATTTACAAATTTAATGCTACTTAAAACAGATGAATTTAAAGCACTTGATTGTCTACGAAAGGCAACGAGTGCCTTTTTAATAGATAGACATGCTATAAATTTTTAGAAATTATTTTTTATGAATTCAGGCTAATGAAAATTACTATTATTATATAATTGAAAATACATTAGCAAAAGGTGCGGACTCCGTATCCCCATTCGTTAAAGGTGTAGAAATACTGCCAGATGGAAGTGTCGTTAGATCTGGAACGAACTATAGCGGGAAATTCCAAGAAGCCCATGATGCCTCAAAGGTGAGTATTCAGAGTAGGATCTCGAATTTGGAGAGTGGTGGGGTTAAGGGTACGGGAGAATCCAGATTAGAATATTTAAGAGGGAAATATGGCGAATTAACTTCTGAACAGCTCCATGCTAATTAATGAAAGGGCTGGTATTGCATTTCCGCAAAGGTCCACTAGGAGTCAACTTAAAAATGGAGGTTATATTGTTGAAGATGTTGACTTGTATAAAAAAATGAGTCCAAATAAGAATCGTGCTCTAGGTTTTCGGAATACCAAAAATGATGGATTGGTACAAGCGCATCATGCAATACAAGATGAATGGGCTAAGATATGGGCTAAAACAAGCGGTAATAATTAGAGCAGTCGACAAGCACTATCAATATTACTCAAATCTACCTCTGGTGAACCACATACTATAATATCCGCTCTTCAAAGAGCTAGAAGAAGGAATGAAGGTTTTAGTACGGATATAATATACGAATTTAATATTAGCTATAAAGAAATGATTGAAGCGGGTGTAGATTTAAAAGTAGCAAAAAAAGTAATGCGAGAAGCATATAGATATTTTGATGGATTAGGAGGATTTAAATGATAAATGTTCAAAAATTGTCGACTTATGAATTATATTCTCCAGTTGATGAAAATGAAATTAAAAAAATTGAAGAGGAAATGGGATTAATACTCCCTAATGCTTATAAACAATTACTAAAGCATACAAATGGTTTTGTGTCCGATAATGGAGTCGTTATATTTGGAGTGGATATAATAGATGAAATGAATAAAACATATGAAGTCCATGAATATGCAAAGGGTTATGTTGCTGTAGGAAGTAATGGTGGAGGCAAAATACTGTTAATGACTGCAAATGAAAACGCAACAGAGTTAGTACAAGTTGATTCGGGGATTATGGATCCGAATTATGCAACCACAGTAAGTGAGAATTTAATACAGTGGATAAATGACGGAGCGATAGATATTGACTGTGTGGACGAAGAACAGGAAGTGTTTAAGGAAAAACTGTGTAATCTTATATTGGTAAGTCCACCAGTAGGAGGGGCTATGGATTTAAAGAAAATACAAGAGGTATTTATCATCAAAAAGGGATTGTTTGACTTATTAAAAGGATCAAAACAATTACCATTTGTGTTAATGAAAGACATACCTGTTGAGTTGGCTTTAAAAAACATAGAACTGTTAGGCGAATTAGGGGATATATTGAAAATATCTAGTACTGATTAACTGATTTTAGGGCTTAAAATAGAGGGTATTTGAATTAAGAACCGTTTAATACAATTATTAATTCAAAATAATATTGTTGAAAAATTGCTATTGGTTCCGTGTGTGTCTTATATAATCAATAAATTAAACTCTTAGAAAATATTATTTGAATTTAGAGTGCTTGATTGCCGACTAAAGGCAACGAGTGCTTTTTTATTAGATAGACATGGATCATCAAGTACCTGGTAAAATGCAGTTAGTAGTGTCTAAAACGCATAAAGTTAACCATTTAGGTGGAAATGCATTATGGGGGGATGGAATCAGATGAGTAAGGTACAATGGAGATCACCAGATGAACCTATTATACGAGAAGATGTAAAGAATGTTGAACAGGAATTGAACATTAATTTTCCTTTAGATTATATAGAATGTGTGATGAATAATAATGGAGCGCATGTTAGTCCAGAGGTGTTTGAAATTGAAGGGAAAAGAAAGGTTTTTGGAACGTTATTAAGTTACGATATGGAAGATGATGAAAATATTATGGAAGTATTTGATGATTACAAGGATACACTACCAGCAGAATTAGTTCCTTTTGCTTTTGACCCAGCGGGAAATTTAATATGTTTTGACTATAAAAATGACAAAAATAACCCTGTTGTGGTATTTTGGGAACATGAAAATGCTGGTGAAAAAGAAATGTTGCTGCGAGAAGAAGGATTAACAGAAGAACAAGTGGAAGAACGTGCAAGAGAGAATGTATTTTACATTGCAGATACATTTACTGATTTTTTAAATAAATTACATGATTAAAAAAATAAAGTTTATGTGAAGTGGATAGAAAAAATAATAGGGTGTTTGAAAATTGATACTCCATGATGGTTGTACCATCATGGAGTACTGTGTGCAATGATAGAATAGAAAACGAAGTACGAGCTTAGGCGAGATGACATTTTACTGTGTGATGAATATAAACGCATGGAATGTATATTAAATTAACGAACTCGTACAAACTCGTAAGTTTTAACGTAGTAGTTGTCATGACATGTAAAAGGTGTCATACTGTTACTACAAAACTTACCAATTTATGCTACTAAAAATAGATGAACTTAAAGTACTCGATTGTCGATTAAAGGCAACGAGTGTTTTTTTGCGTTTTAGCGTAGAAATTTAACAGAGCACTATAATTTTATTATGTAAACTTTTTACGTGATTTTTTATACAACTAAAGAGAAGAAAAATGTTCACTATTACTTTCATTTCTGTTATGAAAATTCTACAATAGAAAACAGAACGTATATTTGGTATAATCAAAACATACTATATGAAACGATGTACATGAGTTTGAGATTTATGAAAAAAGGTAAGTAATACATAATAATAAATACGCTATAGGATTCAGTTCATATTATACAAATCAATCGTTAGAAAGGAACAGATGTAATGAATCAAATTTCATTTGAAGATTTATTTGAAGAAGAAAAAGAAAAAGAAAAAGTGGAGGTAGCTGAGGTATGTAAGGTACCAGTCCCTTTATCACCATTACAAAAAGATATTTTAGGATTAATTGATTCTGAAGAAATAAGTGCGCTTGAGCTATGTGAACGATTAATACGATCTGGTAAAATACCCGATGAAAGATTTACTACGAATAAGCCTAAAGCATATGGACAAGTATGTTTACTATTAGAAGGTTTTGTTACAGAAGGAAAACTTATTTTTATCAAAGATGATGAGAAAAGAGATAGGGTATATAAATTGAAAGAAGAAGTTTGAGATGTATAGTGGGAGATGAATGATTGGTTCCCTTTAACTTGCAGCTCCGTTAGTCTAATAATGTCCACAAAAAAGGTGTCAATCTCTCCTAGATTGACACCTTCATACTTTTAACATCTTACATACTTACGTTTGAAACCTAGTCTTCCTCTATCAAGTTCTTTCTGAATACTCTCTGTAGCATTTAGCAAACTGCTTTTTTTATTATTACGTTTGACTTCAACTATACCAACTTCTTTTGCAATCTCGACTGCTTTTTCGTGTAGTGGTACATATGAAATTGCCACGGTGTTTAGGAAATTATTCATAGCGGATTTTGTTCGTTCTGGAGAATGATGAATTGTATCTTTCACCATTTCAAGCATATCGGAAATTTTACTTTCGGAAAACTCATTGTCTTTGCGATTTCCTAATAGCCAACAGTAGCAACTCCAGCCGGCAGACATTTTAAGCTCGTCCCCACTTGCAATCCATGTATCAGCAACATCTTGTGCGATATTTGACTCCGATAAAGTTACTGCCACTACATAATCAGATAGCATATAAAAATATGCCCCGTCTATCCAGCGATCAAAATCAGACTCACTCATAGCTTTTGGATCGGCAATAATGCCTGCAAAGTACATAGCATCGTAGTTACCTGTGTCATAAAGCTCTTCAGCTAACTCTTGATTTAATTTTATTTTTTTAGCGATTGGTTTCATAGCACCTGTAGCAACTCCGAATACTGGCTCATGCGCACCGTTAGATATGTATATTTTTTTCGTTCGTTCCTTACCTAGAGATTCAAGTTCTTGCATAACTGTTTTAAAATCCATAGTTGTGCAACTTCCTTTCTTCATGTGAAAGCCTTTTTAAGCCTTTCGTATTTCATATGTTAATACTAATTGTATTCAAGGGGTATGTCTACTTTCTAAAAGTATCGAAACCGGTTAGTAATTTTGAAGCTTTTGATTTTGTGACTGCTACAAGCTATCTATAATGGTAAGAAGGTCCCTGTAAGGTAAGGAAGAATGAAAAGTATGTATAGTTTTTCCAATAAATATTTGGTATGATGGTGAATGGGAAAAATATACAAGTTGTTAGTTTTTCAAAAAAGGGGATTGAATTGAAAAGAACACCTGAATTTGTATTAGGTTTAATTGGTGGCATTTTGGGAATTATTATTTCTATAATATTAATAGTTGTAGCGTTTAATATTATGGAAGGTGTTGATTACGAACTTTTAGCTTATTACTCTATTATTTTAACGGTTCAAATAGGGTTGTTCATTTTATCGTGTTTAGTAAACAAGGTTAATAATAAAGTTTATGGAGTTTGTATGATTGTGATTCCTATAGTTATGTTATTTATGTCATTATTCTTTTTACTTATTCCGACAATTTTACAAATTATATCTGGTTCATTTGCATTTAGAACATTAAAGTTAGAATCGAATGTAAGCTAAATGTAATTATTAACGTCTGAATATTCGGTTTTTTAAACATTTTCGTTTGCAGTTCAAATTAACATAAAGCACAAAGTTGTATGCTTTAGGAGGAGAAATAAATGATTATTTGGTCTGGTTGGGGTTTTTTAGTCGCAATTATTGTAATTATTAATACTCTTTTGGGTAAGGCTATCTTTGGATCTATAACGGGGGAAGCTACATATTTTCAAGATCATAGTTGGCCAATGGCGGTAATGTTTATTATATCAGGGGTTATGTCTTGGTATTTAGGGAGATATATTAATAAGCCAAATGGGAAAGTTTATATAGATGCCGAAACTGGTGAAAAAGTTATGTTTAACAAAAAACACTCGCTATTTTTTATAAAAATGGAATATTGGGGACCAATTTTAGGAGTTATTGCAGTTGTAACTTTAATTACAAGATAAAAAAAGAGGATGGGTATAGTAAGAGTAATCTATTCAAGTAGAAGGAGAAATCAGTCATGAATGCAAAGAAACTACTAGGGGTAGCAGTTCCGGTCATGTTGTTATTTGGGTGTGGAGTTTCTGAGAAAACGAACACTTCTAAACAGGAGAAAACGGAAGAGTCTACAGTAAAAGAATCGAAGTCTAATAGTAAGAAAGAAAAAGTTTCAAAGGAAGACTATCCTAATAAAGTGTATAAATTAGGGGTAGAGTTTGATAAGTTGTTTGCGGAGTATAAATGCTAGTTTAAATGTACACATTAACACTTGAATAATCATGTACATT
>NZ_JBMDKC010000219.1:0-2008 GCF_057809515.1 Bacillus sp. FG16 | reverse complement strand
TTTTTTGAAACTCTATTATTTTATGTTGTTTTTATTCGCTAAAATCAAAATGATTTCAGAGTGTTGGGAACCCTAAAGGGTTTCTCAACACTCTGAAAGAACCTGTTAGTTATAACAGGTTCTTTGTACAAGGAATTCAAGGGATACAAGGAAACTGGTCCAGAGAAACCTGTGTATTCCTTGACTTAATAGTAATGTATGCGAAGTAAACAATAAAATGAATAAAAGTCAAACGAAATTTTTATTTAGTAAAAAGAAATCGCGTACAAAAAATGTACGCGATTATATAGAAACTATGTCTTGCGTGCTCATTGCATTCTATGTTTATTGTATGTAAAACGTGATACATTGCAATAAATTAAAAGAGCACTTTTGACAGTGCTCTTAGGACCAAGACTCTTAATGTAAAAGAGTACATGATAATATATGTGCCTTTTTCTAAGGATGTGAATCATTTGACCAGAATTTTCCTTGGAAAACTAAAGAGCGCTTTCCAAGGCGCTCCTTAAGTAAAACGAAATTTGAAAAAGAATACCACATGATAGCGTATGTATACTGTGTAAGTATGTGCAGTTTTACAACAAAATCCTTATTTGCGCGACACGTTTCCTTATAAGTGTGTGTAAACACGAAATAGGAGAGTTATCAAATTGATAACAACAACTGATTGATTGAAAGTAGGAATGAAAGCCGTCAGGTTGAGCTGAAACTACTTATTTGATACTCCTACATGCAAGGCGTGATAGTAGTCACAAATTGTATGAAACTAGGTGAAGTCGACTGAACAAAACCTAAGGGAGAAATCATATGGTAATGGATAGGTCGGGATGCTACAAAATATCTATGGTGAAAATGTCCAAATGGACTGGCGAACTTGCGAATGTAAGAGTCTAAAGGATTAATACATTAGAAATATGTATGTCGTTAATGACGACGTTATCTACCGAAAAGTAAGAGTAAATGATATGTAACTTTAAGTTACAGCTATAGTATGAGCAGAATTAAAAATATTATGTGGGAGTGAAAATAAGCTAAATAAAAACTTCATTTTGGACTAAAGAAGGATGAATATGCGTATTCCAATGTACAAACGGGTACATGCCTTATATAAAGGTGATCAGTTTATAACGGAAGGAACACTTTTAGAAATTTCTGAGCGGAAAAATAGAAGTCTAGCATGGTTACAACATATGCTTACGCCATCTTACGAGAAGAAGCGTGATAATAGCATAAATTCCTTTAGATTGTATTTACTGGATGATGAAGATTAATACAAAAATTTCATTTTGTATGTAATAAAAAAGCCCTTTTTTAATGAGAGGGTATATGAGTGAACGTGCCTTATATCGATAATATATGTTTGCCTTATTAAAAGGTGACAAGCTAATAAAAAATAAGAGGGCAGCTAGCAAAAGCTACCTGCTCAGCCCCCTCAGAGAAAGAGAAAAAGATGCCTGTAGGCATCCAAATAAGGCAGATAAAATACCTTAATAGGGTGTTTTTGCCTATCCCCTCGAAAAGGGGGAATCAGAAAAAAGCAATCTTTAGATTATTATTTGAATGAATTATCACAAGTTAGAGAAAATACACTAACATATCTGAAGGCGAAACAAGATAGCTGGTTATTCTAGGAAGACAAGTGGGGTAATGGTGTGCCTTATAATAATTACTACTTGTGGTTTCACGTTATGGAAGACGAAATTAATCATCGTGGACAAATAAGAACAATTAAGCGATTGATGGGAATTAATAAATAAATTTTATTCAACCAAAGGATGCTTTACTTGAGAAAATCACTAGAAGGATCAAACGATAACTATGAACGGCCCCCAATTGCTAGGTTTTGTTTAACAATTGGGGGGCAGTTTATTTATATATAGGTAATCAGCTTTTGTTAATCATGAGGTAGATATTTTTAGCTAAATAATCAATAATGGAAATATAATACAGACTATGTGTAAATGTCAAGATGATCATGTACATTTTCACTTGTTTAAGCATGTACAAA
>NZ_JBMDKC010000218.1:0-2235 GCF_057809515.1 Bacillus sp. FG16 | reverse complement strand
AACATCCTCCGTATCAGTATCAAATACATCCTGTGCAGACAAACATCAGTAAATTTGATTTATCTTTGGCTTGTGAAGAACGGGATGATGAGATTCTATTCCATTTTGAATATGCTTCGGATTTATTTGAAAGAAATACAATCTCCAGGTTCATGCAACAGTTTGTTCATACAGTACAAGTAATGATTCACCATTTTAAGACACCTTTTAGTGAAGTAGAGCTGTTACCTGAAAATGATCGTATGTTGTATCAACAATTGAATGATACAGCGTTAGTATTGCCTCCCTACCAATCTATACAGGAACGTTTTTGTGACCAAGTGCATCGTAGACCAGAAGCAATCGCCATTTCTACAGAACACAACAGGTATACGTATCAAGAAATTCATCAACGTTCCAACCAGGTGGCACATGGTTTACTACAACTAGGTATCCAAAAACAAGAGCGGGTAGCCATTTTCTTAGAGAGAAGTGTAGAAAGTATCATAGCGATGCTAGGTGTTTTAAAAGCAGGAGGCACATATGTGCCAATTGATGTGAAATACCCCCCTGAACGTATACAGTATATCTTAGAAGATAGTCAAGCAATGGTACTGATAACAAAAGTAGAGCTAGAAAAAGAGGTAACACATTATCAAGGACACATGATGACCATCGAAGATGTGTTCAGTTCTTCGTCTGTTCAAGATATTCCTAATCGGAACAGTGTAGAAGATGCAGCTTATATGATTTATACATCCGGATCCACTGGAAGTCCAAAAGGAACACGATTAAAGCATAACGGTGTATTGAATCTAGTGGAATGGCGCTCACGCACCTTCCAGATAACAGAGAATGATATATTTTCCCAGTTTTATTCTCATAGTTTTGATTCGTCTGTTTCAGAAATTTTTTCTGCTTTACTAACGGGGGCGAGGTTACATCTACTCAATGAGGAACAACGTTTCTCCGCCCAAGCGTATTGTAAGGCCATCTTTACGAATCAGATTACCATTACAGATGTAGCAACAGCCTTTTTTAATCAACTTGCAACAGAACTGTCCGATACACAAATCCAACAACTTCAGCTCTTACGTGTGCTCAGTATGGGAGGAGAAGCTGCATCGGCAGAGTCGATTCGAAATTGGCAATCAAAACTAAAAGATACTGTCTTACTTGTCAATGAGTATGGACCGACAGAAACAACGGTGAGTGCGCTGTATTATCCGATTTCAAAACAAATACCAAGTGATCGCACACATGTACCGATTGGCAAACCAATTGCCAATACAAACATATATATTTTAAATGAACATCTACAACTATGTCCTATAGGCGTTATTGGTGAGTTGTATATTGAAAGTATAGGAACGGCTATTGGATACCATAACCAACCAGAGCGTACAGCACAATCTTTTGTATCCCATCCTTTTTCTACAGAAGCATCTGCGAGGTTATATCGAACCGGCGATCTGGTACGTCTATCGCAAGAAGGTGATGTGGAATATATGGGGCGCCGAGATCGTCAAGTGAAATTGAGAGGCTATCGAATTGAGTTAGGAGAAATTGAAGACAGTCTGATAAAAGAACCACGCATTCAACAAGCTGTTGTGTTATTGCAGGAAGAAAAGCAGGAATTACATGCTTATTTTACAAGTTCTGATACAGAAAAGATAGATATAGAAGAGGTGTACAACCATGCATCTCATCTTCTTCCTGCATACATGGTGCCAAAAGGGTATGTATGTGTACAAGAAATGCCGGTTACACCAAATGGAAAAATCGACGTCGTGCAACTTGCGAAACAATATCCTGTGAATTATCGAAAACAAAAGAATGCTTTACGCCCGATTACAGAAATACAAATGTTACTCGCAACTGTATGGGAAGAAGTATTAGGAGTGCAACAGATTGGACTACAAGATGACTTTTTTGCCTTAGGTGGTCACTCTTTAAAAATTATGCCGACGTTAGTCAAACTCAAGCCCCATTTTCCAACATTGCATATACAAGATTTTTTCCAGTATCGAACAATCGGAAAATTAGCAGAAAAAATAGAGATGGATAGACAACATAGGATGATAGAAACCAGTACAAATGCCCTAAGTAACGGTGAAATACAAGACATGCATCAACCCAAGGTCATTCGTAAACAGTCTGTTCCTTTCCAGCTTACGAAACAATATCCACAATGTGTTTTATTAACAGGCGTGACAGGTTTTTTAGGTGCTCATATTTTAGAACAATTATTAATTT
>NZ_JBMDKC010000217.1:0-2284 GCF_057809515.1 Bacillus sp. FG16 | reverse complement strand
GCCAAGCAAAAACCTAAGTCGTTTCGACTTAGGTTTTTTTGTGTTTATTTTTATTGCTCAAAATATAAAGGTAAGAATTACCTTTTGTAAAAATATAGTCGAGATGTAAAAAGAATGTTTGTGATCTTATATAAAAAGGTTATGTGAAAAATGGTGGTCCAGCTCTTTTTTTGCATAACCTTTTGTATTTTTAAAGGATTTTACATAAGAAAAAATCTATAATTAAGGTAGTTAACATATATTTTTGATGGGTGTGGGGGATTATGAAAGAAATATGCATGTTATTAGTAGCTGTTATATTATGGGGGACAGCTATTGCTCCAACAAAATGGGCGTTAGAATCTATTCAGCCGTTTACTTTGTTGTTTATTCGTCTTTTCTTTGCAGGTGGAATTTGTATGCTATTTTCATTTAAGCAACTACAAAAATCAGTTGTACATAAAAAAGTTCCATGGAAAAGAATGAGTTTACTAGCTTTTACCGGTGTAGCTGGGTACTTTATGTTTACATCCTACGGTATTTCTTTAACAAGTGGATTACATGTTAGTATCATAGATGCTGCATTACCATTAGTTACAATTCTTTTTTCAGCATTCTTCTTGAAAGAGAAAATTCGATTGAATTATTGGATAGGAATTATATTGGGTGCTATAGGAGTACTCTTTATTACGATTCCATCTAAAAGTGCTGATCAAGAAGTATCTTTAATAGGAGATATCCTGATATTATTAAGTACTTTTCTATTTGCTTTCTACACGGTTTTGCTAAAACGACCAAAACAAGAACAGTATTTATCAAACGAGGTTTTTACAACATTAACTTTAATTATTGGAGCTGTTATTCTATTACCATTTGCACTGGTAGAAATTCTTTATTACGGTTTACCAAAGATTGAAACTTGGAAAACGGGACTTAGTGTAATATACCTTGTTATTGGAGCAACAATTTTAGCGTATTGGTTTTGGAATAAAGCGCTAGAGAGAGTTTCAGCATCAGTAAGCGGATTATATTTAAATGCATTACCATTAATAAGTATTGTTACTTCAATTATTCTATTAAATGAATCTCTGACAGGGAGAGTAATAATGGGAGCAAGTTTAGTTTTAACCGGAGTAGGATGGGCGGATAAGCAAAAGTTATGTAATCTATTAAAAGGTAATAAGGTGAAGAATAGAGACTGCTAAACAGTATGATTTATATAATTGACATGTAAAAAAGATACCTTATATATGAGGTATCTTTTTTATTTAGCAAAGATAATAGACTAAAATTAGTATAGATATTCTTTGCTGTATTTATATGTGTCGAAATCATTTTGAAATATTGTTTGAACGAGTTGTATACATTCAGTATCATAAAAGCTTTCAAAAGTTGGATGACGGGGAAATAAAGGATCAGTAATATCGCCTTCGCTAAAATTCCCTTTATAAATCATGGCGGGAGTTTGATGATGCCAGGATGTTGAGAACTCATTTATTGGTGCAGTTTTTAATTCGAAACGCTTTTCTAATTTTTTCATTTCCTGATCGAAGTTTTCTAAGTATATATAATTGGTCACATATTCTTCTTCACCAGCTATATATTGTTGTGTGAAATGTGGGTTAATATCACTTGAGTGAGCCCCTTTCATAAATAGATAGTATAGAAATTGTTTAAATGAGATCCCTTTGGGGGAATTTTCATCTTGATATAAAAACTTTCGGATGGGTTTCCATTCGGGATTTTCCATATAAGGAGGTCCAATTAAGGACACGAAAGAACTGACTGCTCTCCTGTAAGGATTACGAACAAGTTTAAACGTTTCTTTTTGTTTTTCTCGTAACGCTACTCCTAGTCGTACACTATAGGCAGGTGTACTTTTGTATATATCGTATTCAAAATTATGAATGAAAGGACTATAACTTAGAGCTGTTTGTAATAAATCAATCTGGTAAAAGAACCAATTGGCAAGAGAAGTGCAACCGCTTTTTTGACTCCAAAATAGAATGATGGGAAACTTCCTATGATAGTGTGGGCTTCTTGAATGGGCGCTTATGGTGTGTAATAAAGAAGGATCGAACAAGTTCTACACTCCTTTCAGTTATTTTACTGATGTGTATGAGGAATAAAGAGGGGGTATGAGAGTCTTTTTCATCTTTTTAAAAAAATGAAAGATTAATATTGACTATTATTATATAGAGGTGTAATATAGGACAAGTCGCCGATGCAATAACGCAGAAAACGACAAACGAAATAAAAAACTTAGTTGACATTAACTAACGAAGATGTTAACATAAGGAAGTCG
>NZ_JBMDKC010000216.1:0-2300 GCF_057809515.1 Bacillus sp. FG16 | reverse complement strand
TAGGAAGGAATACAAAACAGTTACTGGAACTAACGGAAGAATTAGAAAAACGAGGCATTCATTTAGTAATATTGAATTTAGGGATTGATACGAGAACGCCTTCAGGAAAATTTATTTTGACAGTTATGTCTGCTTTTAGTGAGTTAGATCGGACAATGATCAAAGAAAAACAACAAGCAGGAATTGCAGTTGCTAAAAGAAAAGGTATATATAAAGGACGAAAACAAAAATTCAATCTAAAACATGATGGAGTGAAACATGCAATGGAATTACATGAAACAACAAATAAGACAGTGAAAGAAATATGTAAAATCACGAATATAAGTGAAGCCACGTTTTATCGTAGATGGAAAGAATATAAAAATACTCTGGGTAATTAACTGTATTTGGGAAATACATATCCAGTTGATATAGTGAGTACCAATTATAATAACCAGCTTATTTTTCGCTCTGAAGAATCGAGAAAGTATCACAGAAGCTGTTGAAAAATCTGGGATATCTAGAATGACTATTTATCACAATCAAAAGACGAACTAATACAAAATGACGTGTACTTTATAACATAAATATATTTTAACTAAAAGGATGGGTTCTTAAACAGATATGAACACGAAGAACAGATTGAAGATTTTATCAGATGATGAAATACATCGCCTTTATAGTAGACCAATATTTACCTATCAAGAACGTGTGCAGTATTTTACACTTTCACATGTCGAAAAAGAAGTATTACATACTTTACGTTCTATAAAATCTAAAGTATATTTTATTCTTCAACTTGGATATTTTAAATCAAAGCAATTGTTTTTTCAGTTTAAATTATCAGAGGTGAAAGAAGATATTCAATACATTTTAAAAATCTATTTTAAAAACGAGTCTTTTGGGGATTTTGAATCAATTGATAAAAAGACACGATCTACTCATAAAAAATTAATTCTTAAAATATCTAATTACCGTATTTGTGACTCCTATCACCGAAGTGTTTTAGAAGAAAAAGCCCGCAGGGCTGCAACAGTAAGTGGAAAACCGATTTTTATTTTTCGTGAATTACTTAATTATTTAGTAGAAGAACATATTATTATTCCTGCGTATAGTTTTATGCAAGATGTTGTAGGGACTGCGATTACATCTGAAGAACAACGACTCATAACACTTATACACAACCATCTATTTGAAACAGATAAACAACTTTTAAAAGAATTATTATACAATTCTTCTGGATTATATGAAATCACTCGAATAAAATGTCAACCGAAAGATTTTAGTATAAATGCAATGAAACGTGAAATAGAATGCGGAAATCATATACGGTCCCTTTTTCAACGAGCTAGTGTTATTTTACCGAAATTAAAAATTTCTAATGAAAGCATTAAATATTACGCTTCTTTAATTGATTATTATTCTGTGTATAAATTAAAAAGATTTAATGAATCTCTTATGTACCTTTATCTATTATGTTTTATTTTTTATCGTTATCAAAGAATGAATGACAATTTAATTAATGGTTTGATTTATAAAATAAGAAAATACAACGATGATATTGTATCATTCGCTAAAAATAAAGTAAGCACCTATTATACAGAAAATCAAGAGGACTTCAAGAAAGTAGGAAAGGTTTTACAAGTTATAGTAGATGAAAATATTTCAGGTCAAACAACATTTAAAAACATACAACAACGTATATTTTCTATCCTAGACCGTTCTAAATTAACAGAACTAGCAAATCAAATCCTGGATAATGCGAAGATAGATGAAAAGGCGTTCCGTTGGGAACGTATTGATGCATTAGCTTTACAATTCAAACGACAAATTCGCCCTATTTTTATGATGGTTGATTTTGTTACAACAGATATGGATGACGACCTTATGGATGCAATCCATTTTTTAAAAGAAGTTTTTATGAAACGAAAACCCTTATCTAAATATGATATCAAAGACATTCCGCAAGCTTTTATAACCAATAAAAACAAACGTTATCTTTATACAAAAGATGATTCTAATACAAGGCATTTACTACTAGACCGCTATGAATTTTTAATTTATTACTTATTATGGAATCGCTTGCAATCGGGAGATATATTTTGTAGAGATAGTATACAGTATAGAAGTTTTGAGGATGATTTAATCGATGAAGATACTTGGGAACAAAAAGAAAGTATAATCCAAAATCTCAATTTAACTACACTACAACAGCCTATTGAACAACATTTAAAAGAACTTGAAAACAAATTAGAAGCTCGTCTCATCTCAATTAATAAAAAGATTACTTCCGGAAAAAACAAACATGTGCAAGTAAAAAA
>NZ_JBMDKC010000215.1:0-2315 GCF_057809515.1 Bacillus sp. FG16 | reverse complement strand
TAATGGGAACAGTTTTAATCGGGGCAGTTCTGCTAGAAAAATATCTTGTGCAAAAGGATTATGTATTAGCGGCTAAATTATTATCTGATGGTATTCATTATGGGATGAGAATTGGAGGAGTGGGATTCATCGGCTATGTCTTTATTCGAATTGTAATCATGTTCTAGGGGGCTTATCATGGAGAAACTAAAAGAATGGATGAATAAGAGGTCTTTAAAGCAGCAACTAATTGAAGTGTTTCGTAAGGCAGGTTTATATATAGAACATCAAACAAGAGGCGGACAAATCCCGATTTATCCCAAGATTCATGTTGTTACTTCTTCGAACCAATGTGTACAATATGTGTTTACCATTCCAAACGGATTAGATCCAAAGAAGATTGAAAAGAAGTGGTTCTGTTTTCAACAAATATTAGGACGTAATATAGCAATTGAAGGAGATATTAAAAAGTTTGTACTTCACGTATTCCATTCGGATGTTGGATTAAAACCATACAACTATAGTTATAAGAAATGGCAGCCATTATTGCAAAAATATCGTCTTCCTGTTGTGGTAGGCCGTGATCAGTTTGGGAAAATGAGTACTTACGATATGGTGGATGCAAACACACCGCATCTTCTCATTGCGGGAGAAACAGGTTCAGGAAAAAGTAGTATGGTGCGAGTTATCTTGTCTACATTGATTCAAACCATGTCGCCTGATACCTTGCATTTGTACCTAGGCGATTTGAAAAATTCTGAGTTTCATTTCTTACGGCGAGTCAAACATATAAAAGAAGTATGTATGGAAGAAGTCGAAATGAAACTCATGCTTCAAAAAGTTTGGAAGGAAATACGCGAACGTAGAAAGCTGATGGAAGAGTATGAAGTGGATCATATCGATGAATGCAATAAATTGAATCCTGACAATCAAAAACCATACATCTTACTTGCTATCGATGAAGTAGCAATGCTACAAGATGAAAAAGATTGTATGGCTACAATTGAAAAAATATCCGCAGTCGGTCGATCTCTAGGAGTCTTTCTTATGCTTAGTATGCAACGTCCAGATGCAAAAGTGTTAGATGGTAAATTGAAACTAAACATGACAGTCAGAATGGGCTTCAGGTGTGCTGATAGCATTAATAGTAAGATCATGGGTACACCTGGGGCAGAAGACTTAGAGCAATCTGGTCAGATGATTCTAAAATTACATGGGCTCAAGAAAGTGCAAGCGCCTTATTTAGCTTTAAACAAAGCGAAACAAATGATTGAACCGTACCGTGTATTGAAAAATACAGTTGAGCTTCCAAGTCCAGAACAAGAAAAAATGCCTTTGTTTGGAGTGTTGAATCATGAAGAATAGAGATAAGGCAATCCTAAAGGATTTACAGCGATTTCGATGCATGTCCCGTGATGATATTATCGATTTGCATTTTCAAGGACTCAAGAAAGCTGTGACTTGTTGTAATACGGTGATGAAGCGGTTAAGAAGAGATGGAAGTGTGGATGCAAATGTATCACAGCAGCCATATATCTATTTTCCGCAACCGAGTACGATTCGAAAAACGAGTCAAAAGATTCCACATTTCCTCGCCATTGTGGATGTATATAAGCAACTTCTCCAGTACGAAAAGCCAAAATTATTTAAAGTTGAGCCGAAATACGGTAAAGCATACATGGAGCCTGATATCTTTACTATATGGCGACAGTCTCCGTTTTTCATAGAAGTACAGAATTCAGTCTACAGTAAGAAAGTTATGCAAGAAAAAGTAAATCGTTACGAATTCTACTTTCATAGTTTGGAATGGCAGCAAGAACCATGGCAACCGAAGAAATCCAAATATTTCCCCTCACTACTCATCATTACGGATACACAATATGATATGTACTCTCCCAATTTTCGCATATTCCAAACAAAGTCGATTCATGATTTCATGAATCAAATGGCGATTCGGAATTAAAATTATTCGCCAATCATCTTTAGAAATAACGTATCACGAGTAGAAATATCTTTCTTACGATTTGCAAGATTATGTATATCCCTAAAGCTATCGATATAGTTGTAGACCATTTGTTTAAACGTGCGGGTAAAATAGCCGATCGGATTTTTCAACAACGTACCATTATGCTCGTATTCATGCGTTTTAGAGAACAAGATAGCTGACGCATTCGCAAGAATGTTGTGGAATACATCTGTATCCGCTAGTAAATTGAATTTTTTAGCAGCCTTTCTTGCAATATTTTTGGCATTTTTGAAAGATTCATTTATCACCTTTGAATCAAAAGCAGTTTGTAATTTCATACGCATAGATTGTGGTACACGGTAATCGATGA
>NZ_JBMDKC010000214.1:0-2322 GCF_057809515.1 Bacillus sp. FG16 | reverse complement strand
CCAGAGTCTTCCACAGCACATCAGCTAATTTTTCTTTCGTCATCTCGCATCGATCCAATTCCATTCTGTTTGTTATCATGAAAATCTCTCCTTTTATAATTTTATTAATTGGTTATTTATTCCGGCTGGTTTTCTGTTTTGAAAACAGTAAATCAGCCATCCTCAGAAAACACGAAAGACTTTGCCGAATTAATCAGCAAAGTCTTTCTAAATTTAATCTAATTATATTGTTCTTGGGTCAATGTCCGCCGGGGATCCACCGCCTTATATGTTTTTAATTCCTTAGTGGACAGCTCTAATTTACTATTTTTCCCCAAAGCATTAACATATCCTGAATTTTCTGTTAAGTCATGTGTAATCAATGATAGCATCATCCCCATGGACAATACAATACTTACTATAAATTTATTCATCCACTTTCACCTCTTCCTTTAGCAACACCCTTTTTATTCCATTTGCATAAAAAAGATTCCCTATTTTTTCAAACTCTAAGAGCGCCCTTTTTAGTTCTTCTATATTTCCTTTTACTTTTGCACGAGATGCTCTTTTATGTGGACTTAATCCTTTCTTTTCCATGGTTCTTTCCAAAGTTGGTTGAAATTCTAAAAATTTGTCCATACTGTTCCTATTATTTAAGTCAGGGGATGGTGCTGTAAAATGGATGATGTGGTGAAAATGTTAGATGAAAAACTTAGATATCTTTCACATGAAATTGTAGAAGATACACTATTTATTCAAATTGCCTCGGAGAGGTTATCAGTAATATGCCCTTTCTGCAATACGGCCTCAACCAAAGTTCATTCTCGCTATCAAAGGACGTTTCATGACTTGCCCATTCAAGGGAAGAAAGTTGTATACGTGATCAACAACCGCAAAATGTTCTGTCATCATGCACAATGCCATCGCAAGACATTTGCTGAACAATTCTCATTTTTACCCTATAAAGCAAAAAAATCCACTCGCTTGGAACAAGAAATTATGAAAATTGCCAAAAATGTCAGTTCGCTTGTAGCTGAAAAAATATTGAACCGTGGTATTGCAAAAGTCGGGAAAAGTACCATTTGCAGTCTACTAAAAAAAAACAATTAAAATTGATAAAACCCATGTGAAAAGAGTGTGTATTGATGATTTTGCTTTAAAAAAGCGACATACATATGGCACGATTATGATTGATATAGATACACATCAAGTGGTTGACCTAATTCATTCTAGAGATAGAGAAGAAGTAATACATTGGCTGAAAACTTTCCCGAATTTGGAGATCGTTTCTAGAGATGGTTCTATTACCTATGCTTATTCCATTGCAGAGGCTCATCCAAACGCTATTCAGATAAGTGATCGCTTTCACTTGCTTCAAAATCTGACAAAGTATTGTGCAGAATTTTTCAAGTCCATCTTAAAAACAAACATCAAAATCCCAGTGACAACCTCAAAGAAAGCATCCCCTAGGGACCCGAATCGTGTAAATATACCATTTATAAAAAAAGTCAACATAGTAAATGGTTTAATGGATACTGGTTATACGTTTCACCAAATAGCGAAAGCTGTACAGATGGATATTAGAACTGTGAAAAAGGTTTTATCCATGAGCTTAAGCGAACAAGAAAAATATCTGATGAGCACAATGAACATATCTCATACACAAAAAAAGTTACAGAAAGAAAAACGGATAGGTGAAGTACGGCAGCTGTACAAACAAGGAAACTCCAAACGGAGTATCGCACGTCAACTTGGGTTAGATCGCCGTACGATCTCCAAATATTTGAATCCAAAAACAACAGGAGTTCATGCAAGCTTAGGGCAAACGAAAATGAGCATGTTAGATCCCTATGCAGAAGAAATAAAACAGTACGTAATTAATCGGTATACATCTGTTCAGATTGGTGTCATTCTTCGAGAGAAAGGCTACAAAGGCTCTGCCTCTACTGTGCGCAATTATATTTCCAAACTGAAAAAATCGTTATTTGAAGAACCTCAATTGTTACATGATACGGAGTTTGAATTTGTGAAACGAAAAAGGGTTATCGCCCTTTTGTTCGATTCGAAGAAGACAAAAATCAAATTATCTGAAGAACAAATAAAAGAAATTTACAAATTGCATCCAGACATCGAATCTGTCATAAACTTGGTTAATGACTTTAGGGACATCCTGAAACAAAAAAGAAGTGATGCATTACAAGTCTGGATTGAACAAGCAACTACGTTGCATATTCAACCACTGTTATGAAGTGACCTTTGTCAATAGTTTTTTACCCATAATATTTTTTCGTAACTACTCAGCCACCTTTTGGTGTCTTTTTTAATTTTACTAGTTTCATATGC
>NZ_JBMDKC010000213.1:0-2351 GCF_057809515.1 Bacillus sp. FG16 | reverse complement strand
AAGGCCGTGGCATAATACTCTTTTTATTTCTGTCTACTTGACAGGGAGATGACCAAGTTGTGTAAACAAGCGGTCACTTTTCATAAGCAAGGGAAAAGTTATGAGGAAATTGCGCGTCAATTTGGATATTACGGGAATAGTTTACGTAGACAACTTATCAAACGAGGATTATACCGAACAAAAAACAAGGAGTAAGTGTGGAAGAATCGGAGGGATTCGATGATAGAAAGCCCAACAGGGAAACTGAAAGGCGCGACTTTTAAATATATCGAGAGTGAATTATATGGTTACGGCGATCCCTTGCATGAAATTGCATTCTTACGAAAGAATCTGATGTACTGTTCTTCGCAGGATGACGAGAATATCGGAGGTGGAAGAAGGAATCTTCCAAATCGTCCAACAGAACGTATCGCAACAAAATTAACGGTACATAAAAAACTCAAACGCCTAGAAGAATTAGCAGATACGATTGAACATGTGTATGTATTGTTAGAACCAGAGAAACAAAGACTGGTCAAATTAAAATACTGGACGAAACCCCAATGTAAGACATGGGACGGAATCGCAGAAGAGCTGCACATCACCAAACGAACAGCTTTACGTTGGAGAGATGGAATTGTGTACGCAATCGCGGAAAGACTGGGAGAAAGATAAAAGATGTCACTATCATGTCACTTTTGGCCCTAAAAAATGAAGTATTATGGTAGTATGGGAAAGTGAATGGTGACGGAAATCACCTATCACAAGGGAAACATGTATATTCTAAACGGTTCAATTATGTGGTATCAAAAATCCGAAACCAGCTTCAATGGTGCAGATTGTATGTATCCGTTGATAGAGGGGAGCATTCTGTAGGGTGCTCTCCTTTTATTTAGATTTGAAAATAGTAGATAGTAGCATCACGAGGATAATGTTGTAAGAGCACATATACACCAATTTATTATAAAGTGATAAAAAGTCACTCAATCTGTACAAAAAGAATCTGTTTTTTTGTTTACTTTCTTTTTCTTGTGACACATGCCAGAATTAGATGGTGGAAGTTGGAACGATTTATAGATTGAGAGGCAGGTAGATTATATTGTTCAAGAAATTAAGTAAAAAAATTATCATTGTTTCTACATTAGCTTTTACATGCGGGACTTTTATCATGCCGCAGGTAATGACACAAGCATTCGCAGCTCCAATAGAATTTAGACAAGATAGTGGTTATGCAATGCAGTGGGCCAAGCAAAACTATGGTAATTGGAGATTCTCTCTTGGATCAGAAGAGGTAAAAGCAGTTGATTATTATACACAAGGTGGATTTATGGTATTGAACGAAAAATTAAGAACAGATGCAAATGTGAGTGCAACTAGTGATATTGGAAAAAATATAAGTTATATTAGTGCTGCACTTAGCAAAATGCCGATACCTGAAGATATTGTTGTATATAGAGGAACAGGTGCAAATGCATTAGGGGCCTTGCAAGACTTATTACAAACAAAGAAAGGTCGCGAACAATTAGTAGGAAAGGTATTAGTGGAAAAAGGATTTATGAGTACAAGCATTCTTCGTAATAAAGCTTTTGCCAAAGATATTATTTTCTATTTAACAGTTCCACAAGGGACAAAAGGAGCATATGTGGGAATCGGTAGTGTCCATGATGAAAGGGAAATACTGTTAGATAAAGGATATACATATAGAATCAATTACATTGATGTAGAACCTGATACGAAAAAATGGAGAATTTATGCGGAAATTGTAGGACAATAGATGAGAGCCTTAGATAGGTGTGAAAAGGGTTTAACATATAGGTTCATCAAAATATCACGTACCGTAATGATAGTAACAAAATAAAGAAAGAAAACATAAGATAATAGTGCCGATTGCAAGTCTATTCTTTTTTATAAAAAGGCTCATAAGCCAAACCTTTCTAGAGAGCATCCTCCACAGGTGCTCTTTTCATATGCACAGTTTAAAGCGGACAAGCATATAGTACAGTAAATAGAATGAGGCATGATCGTTACCTTTCTATCTGAAAAGCACTCGTGAAAACGGGTGTTTTTTAGTTGAAAAAGACAGTTGTAGTTATAATGCGGTTGAAAGAACGTATATTGGTATAGAACGGTTGTAATTCCAGTTGCCTATATTCTTGAAGAGAGAGCACTTACCGATGGAGTGCTCTCTTACGGTTGCACCTTTTGATAAAGACAAGCATATAGTAGAAGTATAGGACAACCTCCGTTGTCTTAGTTCACTCATAGGAACCCCTTTCTAGGTACGGACGAAACTCGAGAGCACCCAACTGGCGCGGGGGCTCTCTTTTATATTCTTTACACCTGAAAAGAGGAGGAATTATAAAATGAACCTA
>NZ_JBMDKC010000212.1:0-2563 GCF_057809515.1 Bacillus sp. FG16 | reverse complement strand
CTGAGAATGAACTTGCATTCATAAACAAAAACAAACCCAATAATGTAATAATTAAAGATGAATGGATTCGATATTATCCTAAACACGAAATTGGTTCACAAGTAATTGGGTATGTAGAAAATGACCTTAATTCAAAGCATATGGCTGTTGGAAAAAGCGGGATTGAGCTGCAATATGAAAATGATTTAAAAGGAAAACCAGGTAAAACTCTTATTTTTAAATTGAATAATAAAAAGTTCTTATGGAACATTCAAAAAGTACAAATAGGTAAAGATGTACGGCTAGCTTTAGACTCTGAGTTGCAGCAAAAGGCAGAAGAAGCATTAAGATCTCAAATTAAGAAAACACCCGATGCTAAAGCTGGTTATGCTGTAGTAAGCGATGCAAAAACTGGCGCAATTTTAACTATGGCCAACACGGCAGTTTTTGATCCAAATATATTAAATACACGTGTATCTTCTAGAAAAGAAAACATTAACTCTCTTTCGCAAAATAAAGCAATTCAAAAATTAAAGTATGGTGAATCTTATGTAAATATGGCTTCTACTATAAAACCACTCACTATTTTAATTGGATTAAACGAAAAGCTTTTCCAACCCGAAGATACTTATTTAGATAAAGGGACTTTTCAGTATGATAATCAAAATAACATTACGAATGCACCTGGAACGCCAACAGGTGAGATTACACCGAGGCAGGCTATCATTAATTCATCTAACACATTTATGACAGCAAAAGTAGCTCTGCCCCTATTCAACCAAAATAATGGGAATATAGAAAAAGTAGCACATATATGGACAGATTATTTAATGCAATTCGGCCTACGTTCTAAAACCGGGATTGATTTACCCTTTGAAGAAGACGGACAATATGAATTCCATCCATCTAATAAGTTTGAAAATGGAATCTCCGCTTTATTAAACGCCTCTTGGGGAGGAAATGAAGTGCATACCCCTCTTCAACTCGCTCAATATGCAGCAACTTTGGCAAGTAAAGGTGATAAATATAAACCTCAAACTGTAAGTGCAATTATTAGTCCGGACGGTAAGAAAACAAAAAAGTTTAAACCAATTTTAGAAAGTTCAAATCGTTACCCGATGAACTTTTGGAGTGTCGTGCAAGGTGGAATGAGTCAAAATATAGAGGAAATTAAAAAGTTGCCCTTTGACGTCGCAGGTAAAACAGGTATTACAGGTTTTCCGAATGAGCAAGAAAGAATGATAAATCATTCTCTTTTCATTGCATATGCTCCTACCGAAGATCCACAAATTGCCGTTTCTGTCGTTATTCCTGGTAGTAATTCAGAAAAAAACATCGCTGCTCTCGTTACATCAGAGATTTTAGAGTCTTGGCATACACTTCAAAAAGAGAATAAAAACAAAGAGGAAGGTTCATTAAAGTGAACCTTCCTCTTTTACCAAATAGAATCTATATTTATGATTTTCCATTCACCATTATCGTTTTTTTCGAACATAAATGAATACTTAATATCAGTTAAAACATACTCTTTTTGTACGTATCCAGTATTGCCATTAATTGTCGATATTTTTATATATCCATCATTTTGCACTTTTTCTGGAATCCAAGCTTTTACCATTTCATTAGATACTTCATATAACACTTGTGATTCTCGTTTTGGTTCAGCTAAAATTTTCGTTTTATTTCCAGTAACCGTTGCATATATAAAATGCGCTTGCTTTGGTTGATTACTTTCTGTCAATCCACTTGGTACTTTGTATACTTTTTTTGTATCATTTGCAAATTCTCCTCCCATTGTAAGAGCGACTTGCAACTCATGAAAAATATCTTCATCAAACTTCAGTTCATCCTTCTTATAACTCTTCCCTTTAAATAGAACTTCATCATTTAACGCTTTGTACAGGTCATTTTCATTTTTTGAGTTCGTACTTTGATATAGTTCATTCATAAATTGTTTTAGTGATGGATCTTGAGCAGACTCATCTTTTGTTTTAGGCTTAATTTGAGTACTACTTTGTACCGGTGATTTATTATCATCAAGCCAAGGTTGTTGAACAATGAAAAATAACATTGTACAAACCAAAACAACTACAACAGGTAATACTTTTTTACGAAATGGTCTTTTATATTTTACGAAATCCACTTCATTATTTTCGTATATAGACTGCTTTATTTTAGAAATAAATTCTTCTTCATCTTTACGATTCTCCATTGGACCTTTTTTTATTTTTCTATACCAGTCAGGATTTTGTTTATTGTTCATCATTACTACCCTCCCCTATTAATTTTGAAACCTTACTTCTTGCTCTACTTAATCTCGATTTTACAGTTCCAATGGATACTCCTAATGTTTCAGCCATTTCTTCATAAGATAATTCATATTTTGCGTCCAATATAATTATTTCACGGTGCTTTTTAGGTAGTTTTAATACAACCTTCCACACATCATTCATTTCTTCTTGCTTAAAAAATTCTTGTTCTGCTGACAGGGATTGCTTATCGTCACTAAAAAACCCTATTAAAGATATCCTTATAAATGCTAGTTTAAATGTACACATTAACACTTGAATAATCATGTACATTT
>NZ_JBMDKC010000211.1:0-2839 GCF_057809515.1 Bacillus sp. FG16 | reverse complement strand
CCTTCCTCCGCTACAATAGATATATACTTTCTTTGCCCATTCCCCCGAAAAAGGGGAATAACAAAAAAGACAGAATATGAAATAAGAAAGGTGACTCACTCTATGAATCAACCTTTAGTGAATTTACGAGTGGATTTTGCTTTTAAACAATTATTTGGTGTACAAGGACAAGAGGAATTATTGATTTCTTTTTTAAATGCAATCTTGCATGAATCCTTATCTATACCGATAGTATCGCTAAAAATTGAAGACCCACACCTCCATAAAGAATACGAAGAAGATAAATTATCCATACTAGATATATTAGCGACACTTCAAGATGAAACAAAAGTTAATATTGAAATTCAGTTGCGAAATACACAAGAAATTGTGAAACGCTCCCTGTATTATTGGAGTAAGTTATATACATCCCAATTAGAGCAGGGGATGCCTTACCGCTCTTTGCGAAAAACGATTGCCATCAATCTATTAGATTTTAAGCTCTTTCCTCATTATGATGATATGCATACAGTCGGAGAATTTTGGAGCAGGCAACAGAAGGAAGTGTTACTTGAAGACCTAGAAATACATTTCATCGAGATTCCAAAGCTAGTAAGACAATGGAGAGAAGAAAAAATTAATCCGTGGGAAAATGAATTCGCTCGTTGGTTACTTTTACTACCAGCGCACGAAGATGAACATTTAACCCACACGTTGGAGGATATAGCCATGAAACAAGATCCAATGTTACAGAAGGCAATCCACAAATGGGAAAATATGAGTCAGAGTAGCTCTTTCCGTCTCGCATATGAAGCACGTGAAAAAGTATTATTTGATGAACAAGCAAAATTAGCACATGCTCGTGAGGTTGGTATAGAAGAAGGAATGGAAAAAGGGAAGCAAGTTGGAAAAGAAGAAGGGCTTCAAGAGGGTATAGCAAAAGGAATGGAAAAAGGAAAAGAAGTTGGCATTCAAGAAGGGAAAATCCAACTAATTCAGGGCATGCATAAAAACGGAATGGATATAGAAGATATTGCAAAGTTTACGAGTATGGACCTGTCGGATATACGTCATATTTTGGGACAATAACAAGTAGGCATCCCTACATGAGATGCCTACTTGTTATTGTCTGATTATTCAGGGAATTTTGTTTGTATTTCTCTCCTGCTAAACAAGCGATTGTACTGTTCCTGTATACTTTGGAGTTGTAAACTTAGTCCTTTTGCCATTGGTGCCATCTTGAGGTCTTGTTGTAAGATGAGCAATAACTGGGACACTTTTATAAGCATCTCGTGAATCTCATATGCTTCTTCTATCAAACCGTCTATATAAACCTGATGAAGAATAGACTCAATTCTGCCCATTTTTCCATCAATTTCTTGTAACAATTGTGCAGAATTACCAGACCATGACTTGTCCACGTATAATCCCTCTCCTGTCTTCGATATCTATTTGCATCCAATTTACTGATAGTTTTCATGTTACTATGGAAAAATAGAAAAGGAAATCTGGAAATTCAAATGATACACTTCTTCTGTTACATTCTTTTCAATTGTTTTTATAATTGAAATTTATATATGTATTACTATTCTTGTAAGTTTAGTGGTATATGGTATAAGCATTCCGAATTTCTATTAAAATATCAGCAATTCGTTTGCCATTTTTCAAAATCACGTGATTTTTTGTATACTCGTCTATACATTGTCCTAATTCTTGATTGAACATGACTTCTATTTCACCGTTTTCTCGCATGTTACTCGTTAATAAGGTCGGCTCTTTACTTAACAAGCAATACAATTGTAAGGTTTCAGCCAATACTGTCACTAATGGTCTCAATAGAATATCATGGTGTGGAAGCATATCAGCAGCAATTTGTTTATTTAAAACAAATTGAATGCCATTTTCTTTTACATCAAATCGATATAAGAAAATCATATACACATAGCACACCCTTTTCATATGATGTGTGAAGATATAAGAGAGAATAAGAATCGTATACTGTTGTATCATCCGCTCATTCCCTCGACTGAATAAAAGAATGGTCTATATTCATTATATATCAGGGGAAGTCACTATTCAATTTGTTATTTCATTTTAGCTGGATATTTCCAATCTGGCTTATCTTTTTTATCAGGTTTTATGTTTGTTTTTTGTTTTGGTTTCTTTTGCTCCACTTTGTTCTTCACTTGATTTTGTTGTTCGAATATATCTAATTTTGTTTGCATTTGTTCCACTTGTTCTTTTACTTCCTTAAGTTCCAACTTAATTTCTGATAGCAATCTTAAAATGGCATCGCCTTTATTCATAACAACCACCTTACTTCAGAAGATGAGTATTTTCTCAATGTATAATAGAACGAATTTTCTGTTTAATTTGGTATAATAAAGAAGAATAATTGCCATTATTCCCTTTTCAAAGGATGGACTATACCAATAGTCTGTTCTTTTTTTGATGCTTGTATCCTTTTAACATATGTTTAGAAAATCGATTCGGATATAATGCATGTAACATATCATACGGACTGCTTCCCCAAAACTTATCACAAGGGTACTTCAATCCTTGCTGTTTGATCCATTTTCCCGTATATATTTGTAGCAATGTTTCCTCCGTTAATTTTACCTTTTCTTCAATCGTCCATCGTAAAGCTTCTAACGCATTCTTTTCTGTCCAAAAATTATAAGGAGATACTGAGAATTCCCATCTCTTAAACCGCCCTGGATACAAAGAATTTAACATAATAAATGGATTATTACTCCAAAATTTATGTAATGGCACAGATAATTTCTGATTTTTAATCCACCTAGCGGCTTAATCACAGGGTTCTTGCTGTAGACCGCAAAGTAGCAAAATCTTAAGAATT
>NZ_JBMDKC010000210.1:0-2877 GCF_057809515.1 Bacillus sp. FG16 | reverse complement strand
ATTTGTACATGCTTAAACAAGTGAAAATGTACATGATCATCTTGACATTTACACTATCAAGCTAAAATTGTTTTCATCAGAGCAGAAAGTAAAAGTTGTATATTATCGTGATTTATGGAAGTGGTTAAAAACACATAAACACGTGGTGGATTTTTCTAGAATTGAACCAGGTATTTTGGGTCCTGAACCAGACTGGATGTCAGAGAAACGTAATGCGGACCTAGTAGCAAAAAAGAAACGTGGCAACCCCTGGAGCGAAGATGATGATTTGTTGCTTAAAAGCTTAGTAAATGCACACCGTTACACATATCCAGAAATTGCAATGAGGTTACAACGTACTGAGGGATCTGTGAAACGTAGACTAATGGAGTTGAAAATTAAATCTAGACCTGTACGTATAGATAATCATATAAAATATACAAAGCAAGAAGTAAAACAAATTGTGGATTTGTATGATCGAGGTTACAGCATAGATGTCATTGCAGGCAGATTAGGGAAAAGTGCATTAGGTGTTCGCGGGAAGATGGAAAGAATGGGGTACCGGTTTAAAGGGGGAGTTCCGATAGTACCAAAAGAGATTCTAGTATGAAGGCATAAAAAAGGCTAGGATTTCTCCTAGCAAAAGAGTTATGTCGTACAGAAAGGTACTTGTGCGCAAACCAGGTGTTTGCAAATTTATTATATAACGTTTCTGGGGTGTATAGGCTGAGTCATGGCAATCTTTACGTAAATTTTACATGGTATTGAAGATTTTGATAAATATCAAAGTTGAATTTTGTACAAATATACACAGAGTGATAAGTACAGTTCTATAAATAAAAGCTCCACTCTCAAAAGGGTGAGAGTGGAGCCTATGGATGAAATTACTGAGTTCTTGGGATGGTGAACATCAGCACCTAAATAATAGCATGAGTATTCAGAAAAAGCATTGAATAAATGTTTCCGATTTTTCAAATTATAGTTAATTAATTTTTATTAAACAACAGCGTTATTTTAATCGGAAATGGCAGGTAATTGACCAAATCACCTGCCATGTGCCTAAACAGTCCGGAGGGGTAAAACTCCGTTTTGAAAGAGTGTAGCTGACTCGTAGATAGTATGTGTAATGTGGAAAAGAATATTCGTAAAGAGGGATTAAAAAGAACCTGTTGTTTATAACAAACAGGTTCTGATCAGAGCCATAGGCTCAATTACAGGAATTACAAATCTACTGGGGGTAGTGTAATTCCTGATTAATATTAAGGCATGTTAATAAAATCTAAATATGATTAATCAAATGATAACTAAACAAAATTCGTATTATACGAGCAAAAATAAAAGAACCCGTTTGTTATAAACGGATTCTTCCCACAAGGTGTGCAAGAAATTCAAGGTAACTGGACCAGAGCCACCTATGGAATCCCTTGTGATAATACGGTATGCAAAGGAATCAATAAGGTTAATGAAATTTAAACAAAACCCTTATTTGAAAGCAAATAAAAAAAGAGCACCTGGGAAAGCGCTCTTTAATCGAGAGTCTTATCGAAAAGTGAGAATTGAAAATGTACAGCAATATATCATATGTATGTTTTGAGTGAAGGTGAAAATTTTAAGTAAACAAAAAAGAGCGCTAATCAAGGGCGCTCTTTACACCTAATCATAATGGAGGTGACGAACTCACATTATACAGAAAGGTAGTATTAAAGTATGTAAAAGTATGAAATTGGTGAATAGGTTCAAACAAAATAGTTATTTTATAACCAAAAATAAAAGAACCCGTTTGTTATAAACGGATTCTTCACACAAGGTCTGCAAGAAATTCAAGGTGACTGGACGAGAGTACTCTATGGAATTCCTTGCAATAATAATGTATTCAAAGGAATCAAAAAAGTTAATGAAAATTAAACGAAGTTCTTATTTTAAAAATAGAGAGCTCTTGCCAAAGAACTCTCTTACCAAAACTTATATTGAATGAATACACACCATAATGTATGCATGCTGTTTAGCTATGTGTAGTTGTACAATAAAATCTTTATTTGAATAGAGCAGCCTCTTGTGGGTAAACAAGAGGCAAGAGTAGGAAAAAATATTTTGGTGTAACTCGCTAGGAGTACAATAACATGATAACACATCTATGTATGAAACTAAATAAAATAGTTATTTTAATTAGTTTAGCCCCTTGAAGGGCGCTCCAAGGGACTAAGATTCGAGAATTTGTAAACTCTTGTTTAATTACATGAAAACTCCCTAAGGAGAATCTAGGATATTGTAACACTCAACTGATTATTTTGACAACTATATATTGGTAAAAGAAGCCCCAATTATCTACGAGGCTTCTAAGGGTAATTGTCAAGTGATGACGTACTCGACTAATTAACAATATCATGAATTTTTTGGTAAAAATACTGGTAAATGTGTCCAAATAGGTGAGGTATGATTTTCAACAAAAACGCTATTTTATTAGAAAAGGAGAATGAAAATGAATAAAGTTACTATCAATTTTGGGCCAGGTACAGCAGCATGGAAAGATATGCAGGAGGTCGCTAAAGTTCTGCAAGAAAAGGGTTACTCGGTCGAGCCAAAAGAAGATATCGGAATTGTGAAGTTAACTAAGGATATTTCTGATGAACCTGTGATAAGAAAAATAGGAGATTTAAAAGTTGGAGATCAGGTTATGTATCAAGATGAAGTTGAAACAATTCATTCAATAAGTCGAGATACGTATGGGGAATATGATGTTCAAATCCGATGCTATCACGAAAAGTTTTGTCAAACATCCGAATTTGAGGTAATTGAGTAGAAAACTAAACAAAAATTTCATTTTATAAAAAAGAGCACCTTCGAATGAACTGCACCCCAATTGTTAGACACAGTCTAACAATTGGAGGTGCAGTTTTT
>NZ_JBMDKC010000021.1:0-67278 GCF_057809515.1 Bacillus sp. FG16 | reverse complement strand
ATATTTCCTACATTTTCTTTCTTCACTTGCGGCGATACCATATTTCCTACATTTTCTTTCTTCACTTGCGGCGATACTATATTTCCTACATTTTCTTTCTTCACTTGCGGCGATACTATATTGTTTTTTTTCGTTTGCGGAGAAATGATATTGTTAGGTTTCATTTTACTAATTTGAGGAGCAATTAACTCGCTTCCTTTTTTTATTACATCTGAAATTTTATATTCTTTTTTCGGTTTTATTGGTGGTTGTGGTGGCTGTGGCAATACATTTACCGAAAACTTCGTGTTTTCTTTTTCCGCCGGTTTTTGTTTTTCTATCACAGGTGGTTTTTGAATAACAGACGGTTTTTCAACTGGTTTCTCTTTTTGAATTGGCTGTTCTTTTTGCACCTCTTTTTGCGGTTTCACCTGTACTTCTTTTTGCGGCTTTACCTGCATTTCCTTCTGCGGTTTTACCTGCACTTCTTTTTGTGTTTGTTGCATAGCTGGCTGCTGTGTAATTGGTGCTGATTGATACGTAACTTCTTCTTCATCTTCTATTCCAAGCGGAGTTGGTGTTGCTGCAAATTCTTTTTGCTGCACTTCTTTTACGTATTGCTTTGGATGCGCTGAGCCTGCCCCAGCCTGTTGTTTCATGTGAACACTCTTGGATGGCACTTTAATTTTCATACCTGGCATAATTAAATCTGGATTACTAAGTTGTGTATTTGTTTTTTTCAACGTATCAAAATCCACTCCGTACTTTTTCGCAATTTTCCAAAGGGTATCCCCTTTTTGCACGATATGAATTTTCAAATTTTCCCCCTCCTGTATAACTTATCTATAAGTAACAAATCTCATGAAGTAACTCTTTCTAAATAACATTAACTTCTTTTCACTTTTAGCACTTCTTCGATTTTCAATATCATTCGAAGTGGAATAAGCATAAAGAACCACAATGATTTCTTCAAAACAATGTATGCCCATTTTGTTCTCGTTATGATTATATGTATGAAAAAAAGCAACGGGAATACCGTTGCCTTACACACGCTCTAACATACGATTTAAGGCAAGAACCGCTTCTGCCGTTACTTGTTTATCTACGCTAATAACGTTAATTTCTGCTCCTCTTTCTATCGTTTCAAGTACCCATAATAAGTGAGGCAGATCAATTCGGTTCATCGTTAAGCATGGACACATAAATGGATTAAGTGAAACAATTTCTTTATCTGGATGTTGCTGAATAATTCGGTTCACTAAATTCATTTCTGTACCAATCGCCCATTTGCTACCAGATGGCGCTGATTCAATCATATCAATAATATACTTCGTTGAGCCTGCATAATCTGAAGCAGCTACAACTTCATAGCAACATTCTGGATGTACAATAATATTCATATCAGGATGATTTTTTCGTACGCTCTCAATGTTCTTCACTGTAAAATTTTGATGAACAGAACAATGCCCTTTCCATAAAATCACTTGAATTTCTTCTATATCCCCATCGTACTCTAATGAATCTGTGTGTGGGTCCCATACTGCCATTTTATCTAACGGGATACCTAAATCGTACGCTGTATTTCTTCCTAAATGTTGGTCTGGTAAAAAGACGAGACGTTCTTTTTGAGTAAACGCCCAAGATACCATTTGCTTTGCATTAGAAGAAGTTACTGTTGCTCCTCCGTTACGACCACAAAACGCTTTAATTGCAGCTGTAGAGTTCACATATGTTAACGGAATCATCGTATCTCCAAATAATTTCTTTAGCTCTTTCCATGCTCTTTCTGTTTGTTCAATATCTGCCATATCCGCCATCGAACAACCTGCACGCATATCTGGTAAGATGACAACTTGATCATCTGTCGTTAACATATCTGCTGTTTCCGCCATAAAGTGCACCCCGCAAAACACAATATATTTTGCGTCTTTATTGCTAGCTGCAACTTGCGCAAGCTGAAGTGAATCCCCTGCTGCATCTGAAAATTGTACCACTTCATCTTTTTGATAATGATGCCCTGGAATGAATAACATTTTCCCCATCTTCTCTTTAATTTCACGAACACGCTTTTCCATATCTTCCGTTGACATCGTGTAATAACGCTCTGGTAACATCGTTTCAATTGGCTGTACTTGTTCTAAAATACTCATATACGTTTCTCCCCCTCTAAGCCACTTTCCTTACCCTTCAATATTGAAACTAATATCAAGTGCTTTCACTGAATGTGTTAACGCTCCCAGTGAAATATAATCTACCCCTGTTTTTCCGTATTTCGATAAATCTTCAATTGTGATGCCCCCTGAAGCTTCTGTAACGATAGCGCTCGGTACAATTTTCGAAAACTCCCGGATTTCATCTGGCGTACGATTATCGAACATAATAATATCCGCACCAGCAGCAACAGCCTCTCTCACCTGTTCCTCAGTTTCTGTTTCTACTTCTACTTTCACCATATGTCCTAACTTTTCTTTCACTGATGTAACAGCTTTTGTAATAGAACCAGCAAACGCAATATGATTGTCTTTAATCATGACACCATCATATAAACCGAAGCGATGATTAAATCCACCACCACACACGACCGCATACTTATCAAACATACGTAGTCCTGGCATCGTTTTTCGCGTATCACAAATACGAGTATGGCTACTATCTAAAGCAAGAACCGCTTTACGCGTCATCGTCGCTATTCCGCTCATACGCTGAATAACGTTTAATATAACGCGCTCTGCTGTTAATAACGATGCAATTGGCCCTTGCACAGTTGCAATGATTTCGCCTTTTTCTACAAGATCGCCATCTTTTTTATGAAGCTCTACTTCAATTCTCTCATCAATTAATTTAAATCCTGATTCAATTACTAAACGTCCTGCAAAGACCCCTGTATCCTTCGCAAGAAACGTTCCTTTCGAAAGTAAGTTATCTGGAAAAATAAGCTGAGATGTTACATCTCTTTCTCCTATATCTTCTAAAAAAAATCTATTTAATGCTTCTTTAACTTTTATCGTGTTCATAAAGCCCCTCTTCCCCTCATCACACAAGTTGTAGTTTTCTCTTTACTCGAACAATCTCTTTCTTTCCTATATTTCTATCTGGATAATCACTTCGGTAATGCCCGCCAATACTTTCTTCTCTTTGTAGTGCTGACACAACTATAAGCTCACACACTGTTAACATATTAATAAGCGTTATCTCTTCATTCGTAAGAACATCATGTTGTAATATCATATTTCGAACACCGTACTTACTAAGCCATCTCTTCGCATAAGATAAACTTTGCTCTGTTCGCACAATCCCAACATATTTCATCATGCATTTTTGTATTTCTTCTTTCGTCGGTAAATGATTCAGAACGATAAACTTTGCTTCTTTTTCGGCTAGCATGTTCATCTTTTCTTTTGTCTCTCTAGATAAAATGTGTCTTCCGATTCTTCCTCCAAACACAAGACCTTCTAATAATGAATTACTCGCTAATCTATTTGCACCATGAACCCCATTACAAGCTACTTCCCCGACTGCGTATAGGTTCGGAATAGACGTCTCTCCATCACAGTTCGTTTTCACGCCACCCATGTGAAAATGAGTACCGGGCACGACTGGAATAAGATTTTTATTTATATCGACTCCATTCGTTTTACATATCGATGACACGGTCGGAAAGCGTTGTTCAAAGTTTTGAATCATTTCGATGTTTAAGTACACTTTTTCACCCGCAAGTAGCTGTTCATGAATAGCCCTTGCGACTACATCACGAGGCGCTAAATCCTGTTCGGAATGTATATCCATCATAAAACGCTGCCCTTTGCCATTTATAAGGACAGCTCCTTCTCCGCGAACAGCTTCGGACACGAGGCCGGAACAACGCCCACCCGCGTATAACATCGTCGGATGAAATTGTATAAACTCTAAATCTACAAGCTCCCCGCCTGCACGGTACACCATTGCAAGTCCATCGCCTGTAATTGTCTCATCATTAGAAGTAAAGGCGTATAAACCGCCAATACCGCCTGAAGCTAACACCGTATAATCTGCATTGTAACGTTTCAGTTCTCCTTTATTGTTGCGAGTTAAAGCCCCAACACATTTATCTTTTTCTATAATAAAATCGAGCACCATTTCCTGTTCCACTACCGTAACGTATGGAGCTACTTCTTGAATAAGATGCTCTAATAAATTCTTTCCTGTTGCATCGCCACCTGCATGTAAAATACGACGTTTTCGATGCGCTCCTTCTTTTCCAAGATGAGGACCTGTTTCATCTCCATCAAATTTCATTCCATTTTCAATAAGGTTATTAATTTCTTTCGGTCCTTCCTCTACTAAATAACGGACCACTTCTTCATTGTTATAATGACACCCTGCTACTAACGTATCTTCAAAATGATCATTAGGATTGTCATATGTAGCTACCGCTGCGGCAATTCCACCTTGAGCTAAATGTGTATTATTATTACGTTCCGTCTCCTTTGTGATAATAATCACATTCTTTTCGTGACAAATCTCTTTTGCAACACGAAGTGCCGCAACGCCACTTCCAATAATTAAGACATCTGCACTTGGCATAATTGTTACCTCCTACTTTACACTTTTCAACTGTCTTGACACCTATATTTACATAGTTTTAAAATAATGACAAGAGTTTTTTTATAATTCTTATTTTCACTACCATTTAAAAAGTAAAAGAAATGTAACTCTTACGAGAGAGAGGAACTTACATGATGATATATCTTGACTATGCAGCTACTACACCTATGAGCGAGGAAGCGTTACAAACATATATGAAAGCAGCGTCGCAATACTTCGGAAATGAACAAAGTTTACATGATATTGGAGGAACGGCTTCTTCTTTATTACAAGTTTGCCGAAAAACATTTGCGGAAATGATTGGAGGCAAAGAACAAGGAGTATTTTTCACAAGCGGTGGATCGGAATCGAACTATCTTGCGATTCAATCACTTCTAAATGCCCGAAATAAGAAGCATATTATTACGACACCTATGGAACATGCATCCATTCGAAGTTATTTTCAATCTCTAAAATCAAAAGGCTATACGATCACTGAAATTCCTATTGATAAAAGTGGACTCATTTGTTTAGTAGATTTAGAGGCAGCTATTACAGAAGATACTGTGCTAGCAAGCATACAGCACGGAAACTCTGAAATTGGAACCGTTCAAAACATTGCAGAAATCGGGGCACTGTTAAAAAAATATAACGTTTTATTTCATTCGGATTGTGTGCAAACATTTGGTAAACTTCCTATCAATGTTTTTGAGATGGGAATTGATAGTCTTTCTGTTTCAGCACATAAAATATACGGACCAAAAGGTGTCGGCGCTTGCTACATAAATCCGCAATCTCGCTGGGAACAAGTATTTCCAGGAACTTCTCACGAAAAAGGATTTCGCCCAGGTACAGTGAACGTTCCCGGCATCGCATCTTTTTTAACAGCTGCTGAAAATATATTAAAAACTCAATGGGAAGAAAGTTTACGTTTTAAAGAGTTACGATCCTACTTTTTAGAGCAAATACAAACACTTCCGCTAGAAATTAAAGTAGAAGGTCATTCTACTTCTTGTTTACCACATATTGTTGGGGTTACAATAAAAGGAATAGAAGGTCAATATACTATGCTAGAATGTAATCGTCATGGTATTGCCATTTCCACCGGAAGTGCTTGCCAAGTCGGTAAACAAGAACCTTCGAAAACTATGCTTGCAATTGGAAAAACGTATGAAGAGGCCAAACAATATGTCCGCTTCTCTTTCGGACAACAAACAACGAAAGATCAAATTGATACTACTATTCATGCACTACACACAATTGGAAATCAATTTTATAGAGGTGTTAAATCATAATGAAACAAAATGAACAAAAAAAGATTTTAGGTGAAGAAAGACGACAGCTTATCCTCCAGTGGCTTCTTGCTGCAAATGAGCCGTTATCGGGGAATGAATTATCGAAAAAGACGAACGTAAGTAGACAAGTTATCGTGCAAGATATTTCCTTGCTTAAAGCACGAAACGAACCAATTATTGCGACTGCTCAAGGCTATTTATATTTAAAGCCACAAGAGAAACAACAAGCTTTTGAACGCGTAATCGTATGCCAGCACAAACCAGCAGAAGTACGTCAAGAACTTACAATGCTTGTTGACCACGGCGTTACGATTAAAGATGTAAAAGTTGAGCATCCTGTATACGGTGACTTAACAGCATCCATTATGGTAAGCAATCGCTTTGATGTAGAGCAATATTTACAAAAAATCGAAAACACAAATGCTTCCTATCTTTCACAACTAACAGATGGTATTCACTTACATACAATCGAGGCAGATTCTAAAGAAAAATTAGATGCTGCTTGTGAGGCACTGGATAAAGCAGGATTTCTCGTTTATTAATGTAAAGCACAGAGTTTTTATCATTCTCTGTGCTTTTTTAATGCTATAATATTGTAATCAATCGTAAAGGAGATCACATATGGGAATTGAACTCGTTCACTTTAGTACTGGTAAACCGAAACAAATGAAATATGGCGAAGATAAAGAAATGATAACAGGTATATGTAAAGATCCTACAGAAGAGGCCTTTCTCTCCAAAGACGGATTCCTTGGTGATGACGTAGCGGATTTAAAACATCACGGGGGACCTGATCGCGCTGTTTGTGTGTACCCACACGAGCATTACGCACTATGGGAAGAGGAATTTCAAACTACGCTTCCAGCTTCCACATTTGGCGAAAACATTACCGTAACAAATATGTTAGAGCGTGATGTTTGCATCGGAGATACATATCAACTAGGTGAAGCAATCATTCAAGTGACACAAGCTCGCGTTCCTTGTAGCACAATTTCAAAACGTCTTGGCATCCCTGGCATACTGCCGCGCATTGTAGCAACTGGATTTACTGGCTACCTATGCCGTGTTCTTCAAGAAGGTACTGTACGTAAAGATTCTAAAATTACATTACTAGAACGTCAACCGAGCAATGTTTCTGTTTTGTTCTCTAACGAAATTTATTTTCATAATAGAAAAGATAAAGATGGCATTGAAAAAATTCTTGCTGTCCCAGAACTAGCTGATATTTGGCGTGGTCAGTTAGAAGATCGTCTTGCGAAGTTAAAATAAAGTGAAACTTTAATCAGCCCTCACCAATCGGGCTGCCCGGCAAATAACGGGATAAAGAATCCCACCTTTTGCAGGTGGGATTTTATTAATCTATCAAAAAATATACTAGGCAATGAAATGATATGGACGATTAGGCAAATACAAATATTCCATCTACATCTTACAACCAATAAGAAGAATAACTCCCCAGCACAGTAACAGAAAAACCGAGTGCTTCAAGTTCCATCGTTACGCCTGGCAATAATACGTCATCGTATGCTTTATCGACATCGATTAAGAAAAAGTAATTTCCAAGACCTGTTTTCATCGGACGCGATTCGATTTTTGATAAGTTTAATTTTCTCCATGCGAAAGCTGATAACACTTGATATAGGGCACCTGCATAATCAGCAGGTAACGTTATCATAAGCGTCGTTTTCTCTCCGCGGTTTTCTCCGTTATTCGGGAGTATTGCTTTCTTTTTCTTATGGAGAACGAGGAAGCGTGTATGGTTATTTTTATGCGTATGAATGCTACGTCTTACAATTGTTAATCCGTATTTTTCTGCAGCTGCTTCATTTGCAATAGCGGCAATTTTTTCTTCAGGATGTTCTTTCACATATTGCGCAGCGGCACTTGTGGATGTCATATCTCGAACAGTTACTCCTTTTAATTCTTCATTTAAAAACTTATGGCACTGTGCAATGGCATGCGGATGAGAATGCACCGCATATACTTCATCCCACACTTCTGCATACTGCGGATGTACAAGTAAATGTTGCTGAATTGGTACTGTAATTTCTCCTACAATGGAAAGTGGCTGCTCATGTACAAGATAATCAACCGTTATATTCACTGAACCTTCTATTGCATTTTCTAACGGTACGACTGCGAAGTCTACATTTTCATTTGCAGCTGCATCTATACAATCTGGAATCGTTCGATACGGTACATGATCTGCTTCCGGAAAAAAACGACTCACCGCCATATTTGTAAATGTTGCTTCTGGTCCTAAATATCCTACTCGAATCATCGTCTTTTCCCCTCTTTTTCGTTTTCTTACTGTTATACCATACTTTTTTATATTCTTCTATGTAAATTTCGAATATTAAAAAAAGACTAGCATTTGCTAGTCTAAATGTTTCTTATATTCTCTTTGAGCGAAGAAGAAATAAATGATACATGCTACGATATAAAACAGAATGAACAAGCCTACTTTTTTTAATGATCCATCCATAAAGAAAGTATTATGAAACGTATATAACGCAACTGCACTATGCATACTCCCTACTATAATTGGCGCAAAAAATAGCATACATAATTGCCAACGAGAAATTTTCCATACTTCTTCCTTCGTCATTCCAAGTTTAGAGAGTGCACCATACTGCTTTCGGTCCGATGCAATATTATGGAACCATTTAAAATACACGATACTACATGAAGTAAGAAAGAATAATATACTAATAAACGAGCCTACAAATAGAGTAATATCGCCGCCTTCTTTCATACTTACATATAACTCCATATTACTTCGAAATGCATTATTATTATCTTGTTTCATATGTTTCCGTAAATCTTCATTCAATTTCTTCGTCTTTTCGATATTTGATAATGTGTAGCCTCTATATATCATCTTTTCAGAATCAGGAACCTTATCTGCTATATTGTCAAAGTCTTCATCATTCATAACGAAGAACAGACCATTAATGTACGAAGGGTGATAGTTAAATTGAACCCCTTCTTTCTGACCGTTAAATACGAATTGATATGGTTGATTCATTACTTGCAATTGAATCTCTTTTTGATTATATACATTCGAATTATTGTATTTATTATAATAAACAAGTGTCACTGTACCTTTTTTAGGATGATATGTTTTCTGTTTTTGTTTCCTCGCTTCTTGGTTATAATCACTTTCTTTTATAAGCGGTGCTATTGTTGTTTCTCCTTTATTAGACTGAAAGGATGCATACACTCCAACAAAACTCATATATTGAAAATCATCATACCCATATTGATTCAGTAATTTTTCAACCGCACCTTCTTCAAAGACTTCATAAGTAGAAATACCTTTTTCTATGTACGAAAACGAGTGTACCCCTCCAGTTCGCCACATATCCTGCATGCTAGAAAAATACAAGAACACCGTACCTGTTGCCGTAACTACAAATGTCGTTGCCATAGACATCAGAAAGAAAAAGCGACCATTTTCCTTCATTCGATGTGACAATTGATTCACTATAAATAAATATGGATATGTATACATAATCTTTTTATTTCGCTTTATCATTTCTAACACTTGGGTAGCTCCATGCGCGAAAGAAAAATACGTTCCCAAAAAGACAAGTATAGACACAGGGAAAAAGCATATTGCTATCGTAGCCATCGTCACTTGTAGCGCCAACGCATACCCGCCCACTAAACAAGCAAAACCGAATAAACAAAGCCACTTTGATGTTTTCTTCTCTTTTTTATCTGTTCGAAATTCTTTCAATAACCGAATGATTTTTATATTCCATATACGTAAAGCACTTATAAAAGATAACAGAATAAAAACGACCATATATGTAATAAATGTTACACCAATCGCACTTACGTCAAATATAACAGGGAGTTCTTTCGGAAGCCCCAGTAACATACTAAACACCATGAAGAAGAGCTTTAAAAAGATCATGCCCAGCCCTATACCGAAAATATTAGCAAAAATTCCAATTAATATTTGCTCGGTCATAATTACTCCTATTACGTTAGACTTCGTTGCTCCCATTAACATATATAGTCCTAATTCTTTCTTACGTGCTTCTATGAAAATAGAAGTAGAGTACAAAATAAATATGACGAAAAAAGAAATAATTATAATGTTACATATGATAAGTACCCAGCGTACGTTTTGATACCACATCGTCTCTTGCATATACGGATGTACAATAACAGACATATATGCAAGAGATGCAAATATTGCAAAACAACTACTTAAGAAAAACACTTTATAATTACGCCAATTTCCTTTTATATTTTGCAGCGCTAGTTGCCGAATGTTCATCTATCGTCCTCCTGTAACTTACTACATAGGCAAAAAGCTAGAGGTTCCCCTAGCTTTTTATGTGTTTTAAATATCCTCTTTGCGCGATCATAAAGTAAATGGCAGAAGCTAAAATGTATGCTCCAATTACAAGCGCACCTGATTTCCACAAATCAATATAAAGCATTTTCCCTAACGTATGAAGAGCAAATCCACTATGAATGGAACCGATTAAAATTGGGATAAAGAAGATAACTCCCATTTGTCGAATCGCAATTTTGCGAATTTCTTTATCTGTCATACCGATTCTCTTTAACGATTTAAATTGAATACGATCTTGTTCTTTATCGTTAAACCATTTAAAGTATGTCATACTACAAGCGAAGAAGAAGAACAGTACCGCCACGAAGAAACCGATGAACATTGTAATCGCTCCACCTTCTCTTATATCCTTATACGCAAACACTGAATTTCTCAATTCTCCTTGCTTTTCTGGTGCAATTTCATTTTTCAAATCTAATACAAGATCTTCTGTACTTTTCCAATCCTCAATATAATAACCGTAATATTTCGTCTTTTCTTCATCTGGTACGAGTTTTGCATACTTCTCAAAATCTTGATCATTTACAACGAGATATTCACTATCATTAAAAACAGAAAATGAAGTTGGGCTATTTAACTGAACAGACTGCTTTTGTCCGTTAATTGTAAATTCATACGGTTTCGTACGGTCTATCTTCATCAGTTCATTTGCCATATCGACCATAACCATCGTTGCACTGCCTGGTGCATTATGAACTTCTGTAACTTGCTCTCTCTTTTGTTCACGCACTTCTGCATTATATTCTTTTTCTGAAATAATCGTCATCGGTACTTCATGTTCACTATTAAACAACGTTATTTTCTGTGTTGCCGGTAGTTTAACGTAGGTTACTTTTCGCGCATCTTCAAACCCGTGTCTCTTCACAAGCTGCTGTACCTTTTCTTCATTAATAAGGTTATGCGTATTTAACCCCTTTTCCTCATATGAAATAGCATGTGGAGTTTTGACTACCGTTTTATAACTCATATCCTCAAAATATACGTAAAGCGTGCCAACTGCCGAGGATACAACCGCCGTAATAATAGAAATTACAAATAGAAAACGAGCATTATCTTTCATTTTATAAATAAGATTGCTAAGTACGAACATATTTGGATATGTATAAAAAGATTTTTTTCGTTTTTGTAACGCCTTTAATACGACTGTACTACCTTGTGTAAATAGCAAATAAGTTCCGCCTATCGTCAGCCCTACAATCGGTAAAAACAGAATGATAAAATTCATAAATGTTACTTGGAAGCTAAGTACATACGCAGCAATAATACATCCTATACCAACTACACATAACCATGTAAATGCAAACGGCTCTACTTTTTGCTTTCTTGCTTCTCTTAATAAATCAATAATTTGCAAGCGTCCGACTGTCCAAACACTAAACAACGATAGGATTAAAAATAGAATAAAGTATACACCAGCTGTAATAAGAATTGCTTTACTATTCCAAACGAGTGGAAGTGTCTTATCTATTTTCAATAATACGCTTAACGCTTGGAAAAATAATTTTGAACAAAGCATTCCAGCCCCAATACCAACTACAATTGCAATACTACCTAACATCAGTTGCTCTAATATAATCATTCGGCCGAGCTGCGATTTCGTTCCGCCTATTAATGTTAGTAGACCAAACTCTTTTTTTCTTGCTCGTAAAAACGTTGAATTTGCATATAAAATAAAGAGTGCCGAGAAAATGACCACAATATAATTCATCGATTCTAATCCTTTTGTGATCATCGTCCTCATACTAATATTACCGCTTACGACATCTGGATGATAAATAAAAGAAGCATACATGAAAAATACGACAATCGATAAACAACTACTTATAAGAAACGCTTTATAGTTACGCCAATTTCTTTTTACGTTATTAAGCGCGAGCTGGCGAAAGTTCATGATACTCTCCTCCTAGCATCGCAAGTACGTCCAGAATTTCTTGGAAAAAGGCTTGTTTCGTTCTTCCTTTATGTATTTCCGAGAAAATTTCTCCATCGCGTATGAAAAGGATACGTTCACAATAACTAGCCGCTACTGGATCGTGCGTAACCATTGCAATCGTTACTTTCTTTTGCTCGTGTAAATCTTGCAGAGCGCCCATTAGCGATTTCGCTGACTTTGAGTCTAAGTTTCCAGTTGGCTCATCTGCTAAAATTAATGTCGGTTCATGAATGATTGCTCTCGCTGCTGCTGCACGTTGTTGTTGTCCCCCAGATACTTCGTATACTTTTTTATTTAAAATTTCTTCGATGTTTAAAAACTTCGCAATCTCAAGCACTTTCGCATCGATTTCATTTACAGATTTCTTCGCCATTACAAGCGGTAAAATGATGTTTTCTTTAATGGATAACGTATCAAGTAAGTTAAAATCTTGGAAGATGAATCCTAAATGTGTACGGCGAAACTCTGCTAATTTTGCAGCACGCATTTGATTAATTTCTTCTCCATTTACAAGCACATGACCTGAAGTTTGCTTATCGATTGTTGCTAATAAATTTAAAAGCGTTGTTTTCCCGCTTCCTGAAGGACCCATAATCCCTACAAATTCGCCTTCTTCTATTTTAAAATTTATATCATTTAAAGCAGTCGTCGCTACTGAACCTTTCGATTGATACACCTTTGTTAATCCTTTTACTTCAAGAACACTCATTTCTAATCCCCCTATGCGTTTTCTTCTTACATTTACTATAAGAAAAATAAGAAAAAGAAACGAGTGATTTCCCTTACAAAACGTTTTGTTATCTTACAGTTTTGTCATTTTTCTCATTAATGTATGATATTCTTCATCTTTTGCAAATTGGAACGTGAATGTTGTCCCTTCTCCTTCAGCCGATTGAACACACATTCCATGATGTAAATTATCGCAAATTTCCTTCGTAATATATAAGCCCATCCCAGTCGCTTCTCTCGTTTTACGTCCATTTATTCCCGTAAAGAATGGATCAAATATGCGCTTTACGTCTTGCTCTGGAATACCAATTCCATTGTCCTTAATATGTAATAACACCTTTTGATTTTTCTCTTCAATTTGAAATTGAATTTCTTTTTTCTCTGCCGCTGAAATTTTTGTATACTTGATTGCGTTTACAACAATTTGACCTATAGCAATACTCAGCCATTTTCTATCAGATGCAACCATACAAGTATCTTCTTCAAACATCACTTTCGGAAATACAGACGATTGAATGAAGGATTTTCGATTTTCATTAATAATACCTCGCACGACATCTATAACATTTACTACTTCTACTTTATAATCCTTCGCGAACTGCTCTAGCCTTGCCATATGTAACGCTAAATCTAAACCATTTAGTATACGGTTATTTTCTTCACGAATACTTTCAACTGTTGCTCTTGCCTCACGATGCTCCTTGCCAAACTTCTGCAACAATAATTCAATAACAGATACTGGTGTTTTCATTTGGTGAATCCATTGGTTCATAAATATCATTTGCTGTTGCTCTTTCGCATGCTGTTTATGAACTTCATTCATATATTGCTGTCTTAATAACGTAAAAGATTCAACGACCATTTCTTGCTCTAATGTATAAGATTCATCAATAAGTAAAGAGTCATGTAATGTATTTCCGCCATTAACATACTTTTGGATCCTCTTTAAAAACACACTCCGTTTTCGGTAATCGTAAATGAGGTATACAGTAAACACAACTGTTCCTAACAAAAGTCCATATAACCACGTACTCCAATCAATGGATTTCTTTTCTAAAAGACTTTGCAACTGCAAAACGAGCCCAAATAAACAAAGGCTAACAATATAAGAAAGAATTAAAGAAAAGCGGTCCATAAGGTAATTTTTAACCTTCATACCCTTCGCCCCACTCTGTAAGAAGCGCATAACCATATCCACGTTTCGTTACAATTGCATTTTTAATGCCTAGCTCCTCTAGCTTCTTCCTTACACGTTTTACATTTACGGTTAATGTATTATCATCCACAAATGCTACTTCATCCCATAGGGCTTCTAACAGTTCTTCGCGCGTTACATATTGATTCACCTGTTTCATTAAACACTCTAATAAGTAAAACTCATTTTTTGTCAGTTCAGTTTGTTGTCCCTGCCACTCAACAATATGCTGGGACGGGAATAACAACAGTCCATTTACACCTAAACAATCACTCTCAGCAGCAGAAGCATACTCTCCATAACCACGGCGAAGTGCACTCTTCACCTTTGCCATTACGATATCTAAATGGAATGGCTTCGTAATATAATCATCCCCGCCATTTTCAATCGCCATTACTTGATCCATTTCCCCTGTTCTTGCAGAAACAAAAATAATCGGCGCATTCGATACAGTACGAATTTGACGACACCAATAAAAACCGTCAAAGTACGGTAAATTAATATCAAGTAACACGAGATGAGGATTTACTTTTACAAACTCATCTTTTATATGACGTAAATCACTTGCTCTAAATGATTGATAGCCATACCTTTCTAAATGCTCTTCTAATATTCCCGCGATTTTCTCATCATCTTCTACAATTAATATTTTATACATGTTCGTTTTCTCCCCATAAAAGAATTCTTCTAAAACCACTCCCCTTTTTATTATAAATTGAAAATTTAATTAGTGGGGATTTTTTCCTATATAAATCTGATTTTTACGATATAAAAAAAGACTGCCCTATTTCGGCAGTCTTAGTCGATAAATTCAAATTCATATTCAAGAATTTTTACAATATCTCCGTCTTTTGCACCACGTGCACGAAGCGCTTCATCAATACCCATTCCACGCATTTGGCGAGCGAAACGACGTATAGACTCATCACGTGAGAAGTCTGTCATTTTGAATGTCTTCTCGATATCGTAACCAGAAATAACAAACGTGCCGTCACTTTCACGTGTAATTTCAAATTTAAGACTTTCAGCATCAAATTTATACATTACACTTGCTTCAGACTCTTCGACAACATCGTACATTGGGAATTCTGGTGTTGTTTCTAATAAGTTCGCTACTTCAAATAGTAAATCACGAACACCTTGTTTCGTTACAGCTGAGATTGGGAAGATTTTTACTTCGTCTCCCACTTTCTCTTTAAATGCTTGTAAGTTCTCTTCTGCATCTGGCATATCCATTTTGTTTGCTACAACAACTTGTGGACGCTCTGTTAAACGCATATTGTATTCTTTTAATTCATTATTGATTGTAACATAATCTTCATATGGCTCACGGCCTTCTAAACCAGACATATCAATAACATGTACAATTACACGTGTACGCTCGATATGACGTAAGAATTGGTGTCCAAGTCCAACGCCAGCATGTGCGCCTTCAATTAGTCCAGGAAGGTCAGCCATCACGAAGCTGCGGTTATCACCAGTTTCAACAACACCAAGATTCGGAACGATTGTTGTAAAGTGATACTCTGCAATTTTCGGACGTGCTGATGATACAACAGATAATAATGTAGATTTACCTACACTTGGGAATCCAACAAGTCCAACATCTGCTAGTACTTTAAGTTCTAGAATGACATCACGTTCTTGACCTGGTTCTCCGTTCTCAGCGATTTCTGGTGCTGGGTTCGTAGCTGTTGCGAAACGTGAGTTACCACGGCCACCTCGGCCACCTCTTGCGATTACAGCAGTTTGTTCATGCGTTACTAAATCGGCAAGAATTTGACCAGTTTTTTCATCTTTTACTATTGTTCCTGGTGGAACCTTTACGATTAAATCTTCAGATTTACGTCCGTGCTGACCTTTACTCATTCCGTGCTGACCGCGATCAGCTTTGAAATGACGTTGGTAGCGGAAGTCCATTAATGTACGTAAGCCTTCCTCAACTACGAAAACAACATCTGCACCTTTACCGCCGTCGCCACCTGCTGGGCCACCTTTAGGAACATACTTCTCACGACGATACGCAACCATACCGTTACCACCGTCGCCGCCTTTTACATATATCTTGACCTGATCTACAAACATTATTTCACCACACTTTTTTCAATTGGTTGTAATATAACTGAGACTTCTTCGTCTCGCACTGTATAAGAAATGGAATACCATTTATTGTTTTGGGTCGCAAGCCAATTCTGTAGTTCTTCTACACTCGTTAGCTTACCACGAAAATCAAAAAAGAAACGAGCATTCTCCGCGTCACATTCAATTGTGATACAAACATAATTTTCAACATATACGTCTAAACTATGCTGAAGCATTGAGAAAAATTGATTCGTCCATGTACATACAGTCTCATCTAAGTGAGATAAGTTATGTAATTTCCCTAATACTTCGTACTCCAATAAGCACGGCTGCTGTTTCCAATTATATGTTAAAATCCACTCTGAAAATAAAGGCATTGATAACCCCATCAGATTGGATTCTTGTCTCGCTTCTTGGACAAAACGATCGATGAGACTATGAATTTCTTCCACTTTTCCAAGTGAAAGGTTTCCTTTCACCATCTGCATACGATTGAGCCAATCATGTCTTGAATGGCGCAATGCATCTATAATTGTCCATTTTTCATTCATTTAGATACCCCTTAATATAGAAAAACTCTAACCTGCACTCAGGTTAGAGTTTTCCGTGAGTTCTTATGCTTCTTGAGCAACAGGATATACGCTCACTTGTTTGCGGTCACGGCCAAGACGCTCAAAGCGTACTACGCCGTCAACTTTCGCGTATAAAGTGTCATCGCCACCACGACCAACGTTAACACCTGGATAAATTTTTGTACCGCGTTGACGGTAAAGAATTGAACCACCTGAAACCGTTTGACCATCTGCGCGTTTAGCACCAAGACGTTTTGACTGAGAGTCACGACCGTTCTTTGTACTACCTACACCTTTCTTAGATGCGAAAAACTGAAGATCTAATCTTAACATACGTTACACCTCCTGCACTTTTTCTATTAAACGGATATACTTTCCGTAATCAAGTTCGATCGTCTTAAGCGAAACAACCAATCCTTCTAAAAGTATCTGTGCTTTTTCTGCTGCATGAACGTCTAAATCATTAGGCAATTCATACGTTAAGAATCCGCCATCACTTCCGAGTTCAATAGTTGCCTGCACATTACAAAGTTCTTCCACTGCATTTATAGAACCAAACACAACCGCTGTAGTTCCAGCACAGACAAGGTCTTGTCCATGTGGCGCATAATCGGCATGTCCAGTCATTTTAAATGATTGGATACTTCCTAATTTCGTGCGACTTATCGTAATTTTAATCATGTTAACCAGAATTAAGCGTTGATAGCTTCAACAACTAGCTTAGTGTAAGGTTGACGATGACCTTGTTTCTTACGATTGTTCTTTTTCGCTTTGTATTTGAAAACGATGATTTTCTTAGCGCGACCTTGTTTTTCAACTTTCGCAGTAACTGTTGCACCTTCTACAACTGGGCTACCAACTTTAACGTTTTCGCCACCAACGAAAAGAACTTTGTCAAAAGTAACAGTTTCACCAGCTTCAACATCTAATTTTTCAATGTAGATTGCTTGACCAGCTTCAACTTTAATTTGTTTTCCACCTGTTTCGATAATTGCGTACATACTTGCACCTCCTCTTAATTACTAAGACTCGCCAAAAACGAGGTAGACATAAATGCCTTTAGGGAACCTGTCTTGTGCGGTTGTAGCATATAGCCGTTTAGGTGCTATAAACTATAACATAAAGATGTTACCATAATTCATTGAGTATTGTCAATGAATCTTCTACTAACTATTTTTTCCGTTCTACAATTTCTTTTTTACTTCCAAAACGGATAATAGCGTACTTTTCGATAATATCATCTTTGAAATAAATTTCAAATAGAATATTTTTTTGTAATTCTTTTTGCAAAAATTGTTTTTGCAGTTCTTTAGGCGCAGCGATTAATACTGCCTCATCCTCTATGTTGCCATATGTGATTAATTCTCTCTCTAGCTCATACGCAATTGTTTCATACGACATTACATAACCCGTCGCTTTGCAAGATACACACTCTTCTAGTAATACGTCACGTAAAGAATGTTTTTTACGTTTTCGTGTCATCTCCAAAATTCCTAACTCAGTAAATCCAAGCACTCTTGTATAAGTACGATCATCTTTCATAGCAGCTATGAGACATTCTCTTACCTTTTCTTTATCTTCTCTTTTTTTCATATTAATAAAATCAATTAATATCATACCACCAATATCACGAAGTCTTAATTGGCGTGCAATTTCTTCAGCTGCCATCTCATTTGTGCGAAGTACTGTATCTTGTAAATTTTGTTTTCCAGTAAACTTGCCCGTATTCACATCAATTACAGTCATCGTCTCCATTTGCTCTACAATTAAATAAGCACCATTTGGAAGCCACACAATTTTTTGGAGTGCTTTCTCAATTTCACGCTCTATTCCAAAATGGTTAAACATCGAAGACTTTTCATTATAAAAAGATACTTTTTCTTTTCCAACTTTGTCTTCTAATTCTTTTACTATACTTCTTGTATCTACAACTACTTTTTCAATTGTTTCAATTGGGTTCTCTTGAAATACACGATCTAAAAAGGTCGCCGGTCGATGAAGTAATAACGGCGCCTTTCCTTGATCCTCTTTTCTTTTTAACTCTTCATACAACTGTTGTAACCCTTGCATTTCAGCTTGTATTTCTTCAATTTCCCCTTTTTCAGAGGCAGAGCGGAAAATGTAACCTCCCGTTCCTTCTACTTCAATTTCAAGTAACTGTTGTCTTCTTTTATTATTTTTTATTTTCCGAGAAACAGCTCGCATCTCATCAAACGGCATATAAACGACATATTTCCCGGTAAATTCTATATTCGCTGTCAACTTAGGCCCTTTCGTATCAATTGCCTCTTTCACAACTTGTACGAGTATCGCTTGCCCTTCATGTATACGATAAGAAGCTGGTACATCATCGTATGAAAGATACGCATGTTTTTCTAAACCGATGTTTACAAAAGCTGCGTTCATTCCAGCAATTGTTCTTACGATACGTCCAACATAAATATGCCCAACAATTTCTTGCTCTTCATTACGTTTCCATAAAAACTCAACAATCTTGTTCTTCTCTTCAATTGCAACGCGCTTTTCCGAACCAGCGTAATTCACATATAACGTTTTCAAAATTATTTCCTCACTTTATAATCTTCTTTGCTTTTACAATAATAAAAGGTTAGTGCTATCGTCAACACTAACCGATTAATTCTTCAACTGATGAAGTTGTTCGTTTTTCAGTAAAATATGCATAGAGCAATTCATTTTCATCCAATGTGTAATGCTCTTTATATTTTCCACGGACGATAATAGAATGCTTATATCCTCTACGAAATTTTGTGAATATCTTATATAAATGATCTTCTGATTGCACTTCAATAGGTGCAATCTTTTCAATCCCTCTTTTATTTCCATAATAACGTTCTAATAAAAAACGCATAAATGCATACCGTCTTTGTTTCCACTCTTGATATAACGACACTGCCAAAAATATGAGTAGTACCCACATCATAATATTGTTACTATTCCAGAGCAACTGCCATCCTAATATTACACCAAAAAAAACACATGACAATTTCATCATCTTTTCATGTGCTTGTAAATAAGGAAAACGATATGATAGTATATTAAACAATACTTTCCCGCCATCTAACGGCCAAATAGGGAGTAAATTAAACGCTAAAATAATTATATTATTCCACATAAAGAAATAATATAAATCTGCATTCAGCCAACCGGCTTCAAACAACATATAACCTACCAGCATCATCCAAACATGTTGAATCGGTCCTGCAATTACGACAACAAGTTCCTCTTTCAATGACTTATTACCATGTTCCTCAAGCTCGGCGACACCACCAAACGGCAAAAGCTGAATTCTTTTTATACGCCAATTATAGTGTGCTGCTGCAAAAGCATGCCCAAGTTCATGAATAAGAACGATACAAAATAACAGTAGTAACTCTTTAAAACGTGCAGTAAAAATACCAATGACAATAATAACCCAAAATAATGGATGCACGGAAATTTTCGTTAAAACGTCCCTATATTTAATCAAATGATATCACCTGGATCGGATCAATAAATTTTTCATTCTTTTTTATCGCAAAATAAAACTTTCCATTTTTATCATTTGTATCATTACTCACCGTTCCAATTTTTTGTTTTTTTGAAACGTAATCATATAATTTCACTGACATATCGTTTAAGTTTGCATACCATGACTCCGTACCATCTGCATGTTGAATTTGAACTGTATTTCCAAGTTCCTCTTTCTTACCCGCAAAAACAACTAATCCTTCATTCACTGACTCAACTGTTGCATTTGTAGCTGTTTGGACAAATACACCTTGGCCATTTTTTTGAAACCCTTGCATTACCTTTCCAGAAGCAGGAATTGCATAATCTTTTTGCTGAATACTTCCTTCTTTTTTCTCGTTTGGCGAATAGAATACGAGCGGTTTTCCAAATTGCTTTTCGTACCATTTCGCTACAGTAGCAAACTGAAATTCCTCTTTCATCACTTTTTCTGTAACAGCTTTAGCTCCATTGAATGAAGAAGGAGCATTCTTATATAAAATAGCAACCGAAAGAACTAATATTGCTGATAATAAAACTTTGAAGAAAAAGACTTCCTTTCGAAATAAAGGATGCATTTCCTTTTCTCCATCTTCAATAAATACTGTTTCGCTATCAAAATTCCCTCCGGTAAAATACTGCTCTTCCTCCATCCTTTCTTGCTCGGCCTTCCTTTTTGCAATCCGCTTTTTAATTTCTTCTACGCGTCTATTCTTCATACTGTCTCCTTTCTTTCGTTAAGCTAATTTCAATAGAAACAGTTGTATACAGTTTGTACATATGTATGAGCTAAGAAAGAAAGATATTCGTGTGAAGAAAAAAGAAAGCACTTCGCATATATGCGAAGTGCTCTTAACGGATTCCAAAGAAGTTTTTCACCTTTGCAAATACCGATACCTTTTCTTGTTCAAATGCTTGTAATGGTACATTCTCACCTAACAAGCGTCTTGCAATATTACGATAAGCCAACGCTGCTTTTCCGCTTGGTTGCAACGCCACAGGTTCACCTGTATTTGTAGCTCGAATAACTTCATCGTCATCTTCGACAACACCAAGAAGCTCGATTGACAATGTACGTACAATTTCATCAACATCTAACATATCCTGTTCATGAAGCATATGACTACGTACACGGTTAATAACAAGTTTCGGTGGTTCAATATCCTCTTTTTCTAAAAGCCCAATAATACGATCCGCATCGCGCATTGAGGATACTTCTGGCGTCGTAACAACGATTGCTTTATCCGCACCAGCTACCGCATTTTTAAACCCCTGCTCAATCCCCGCAGGACAATCAATTAATATGTAATCATAATCTTGACGTAATACTTGTATTAATTCATCCATTTGTTCAGGTGTTACCGCTGATTTATCACTCGTTTGTGCTGCAGGTAATAAATAAAGATCATCAAAACGTTTATCTTTAATAAGAGCCTGAGGTAAACGGCAACGCCCTTCAACGACATCAACAAGATCAAATACAATACGATTTTCCAGCCCCATTACTACGTCTAAATTTCGAAGACCGATATCTGTGTCAATTAAGCACACTTTCTTTCCAGATAACGCTAGGGCCGTACCAATGTTCGCAGACGTTGTAGTTTTACCTACTCCGCCTTTTCCAGATGTAATTACTATTGCCTCTCCCACAGCTATACAATTCCCCTTTCTAACTTTGTTAAATTAGGTCTAAGATGAGTGAGAAGTTGCAGGCGATCGACAACAATGTGATTGTTCTCATTAATATACGCACATTCTGCCGCCTCCGCTCCGTCTTCTTTCTCTTCCGGAGCCCGCATTGCCACATCACTAATTCGAAGTTGCATCGGGTTCATAACAGATGCAGCGATTACAGCATCCGAATCCCCATAATACCCAGCATGCGCAATTCCTCTTAATGATCCTACAACAAAAATATTCCCCCCAGCGATAACCGTTCCGCCTGGATTAACATCTCCAATTAACAACAAATTTCCTTTTACATGTAAAACTTGTCCAGAGCGAACAATTTTGGAAATAGGGACAATTTCTGTTTCTTCTTTCCAAGCTATTGCTTCTGCTTTAGTGATAACATCACTTTCAATTGAATCCACAACAAGATTCTTTTTATTACGAATTAACGTACGAATCTCTTCTTGTTGGACTTCTGTTAAATAACGATTTCCTACTTTCACATGCACTTCAATTAAAGAGCGCCCATCACCATCGTAGTAATGTGTAGAAAGTTTTTCGTCTAATTCCATCAATAATTCTGAGAATGAACAACAATCATCTAAATGAAGCGTTATCCCATCTTTTGTCCCTTTTATCGTTACATTTTGTTGCTTTTTTTCTTCCACTAAAGTTCACCCCACCGATTCAATTCGACATAAAATTAGAAAATCCTTTTTTCTTTTTCTTCCATCGCTTTTGAAAGACGCACTATATATCGTCTCAGTGGGAAACAAACTATCAATAAGAAAATAGCATTTAACAATAAAGTAGAAAGGAGACGATCTGTGAAAAAGACATGCGCTGGCATATGAGTACGTCCTAACAAAGTTAAGAATCCATACACATAATACTCTAGTGCTACAATGCTAGCTAATATGATAGAAACAACAATAAATAAATTCAATTGTAATACTTTCATCACACTATAAACTAAATAAGCTAAAATCGGATAAGCAAAAATATATATCCCGACAAGTTCTGTGTATACGGTATCAAATAAGAAGCCAAATAATAGTCCGTAATAAATCCCTTGGACCGGACTATAATACACTGTAATAAAACATAAGACGATTATAAAGAAATGCGGTGCTGCTATACTGTCTTTCCAAAACACATCCGTTGGAACAACTGTAGCAAACATATTTTCAAATAGAAACACAAAAAGGAGCAAAAGAGGAAGAGCTGCTCTTTTTAATATCTTCATCATCTCTTCTTCTCCTCCTATTCTAATGGCGCTGAAGGTGTTGCACGTTTAGCAACCGTAATATGCTCTACGTCATTTAAATCAGCGGCAGGTTTTACATAAGCTGTTTTTGTTAAGCCATATGCATCCGGCTGAACATCAACGATTTTTCCAATTACAAGACCTTTCGGGAAAATATCACCAAGTCCAGATGTTACAACTAGTTGATCTTTTGCTACCGGTGCATCAGAGCCAATCTTTGTGAAAAGAAGTAATTGTTTTTCTTTGTCATAACCTTCAATCAAACCAAAGATTTTCTCTTGCCCTTGTACAATAGCAGAAACGCGATTTGTTCGGCTCATAGAACTTAGTAATTCTACTGATGATGTAAACTGAGATACACTTTTCACTCTTCCAACTAACCCTTGTGAAGTTACTACAGCCATATCTTTTTTAATTCCTTGCTGTGCCCCTTTATCAATTCCAATTAAATCGTACCATTTATCTGGATTACGAGAAACAACAGTAGCTGGAATTTCAGTATACCCGCTATTTAACTCTTTCTTACCAGTTAGCTCTTGTAGCTTCTTGTTATCATCTTCTAATTGTTTTACTTTCCCTGATAGACCTGCATAATTATCTAATTTTGCTTTTAATTCTTTATTCTCTTCATACGTGCGCTTTACATCCTCTACATTTTCGAAGAATCCAGCTACGTATTTCGCTGGCTTTTGGAATACACGTTCTACAACACCGACAGTGTCTTTAACAAACTGCTCTGGCCATGTTAAACTGTTCCGTTCTTTCAATGAGATTCCAATCAATGCCACGAGAAGAATAATACTAACCAACAAAACAATTAATCTTTTGTTTAAGAAAAACTGTGGCACGTTCACACCCTCTTAATTTCACTGATTTTTATTTTGCAATATTATCGAGCAGCAGTTTTGAAAAGATCGATATTGTCTAATGCTTTACCCGTTCCAATTGCTACGCAATCTAATGGATCTTCTGCAACAAGAACTGGCATTTTTGTTTCTTCACTAATTACTTTATCTAAGTTACGTAGTAATGCCCCGCCACCTGTTAATACGATACCGCGGTCCATAATATCAGCCGCTAATTCCGGTGGAGTTTTTTCTAACGTATTTTTAACTGATTCTACAATCGCATCTACTGTATCTTTTAATGCATCCGCAATTTCTTCTGGCTGAATTAGTACTGTTTTTGGTAAACCACTTACTAAATCACGACCGCGAATTTCCATAGGCTCGATACCTTCTGGCTCGCCTGCAGAACCAATTTCTAATTTTAATGCTTCAGCTGTTCTTTCACCAATCATTAAGTTATAGCTTTTCTTAATGTACTGAATGATTGAATCGTCCATATCATCACCAGCAACACGAACTGATTGGCTTGTTACAATACCACCTAAAGAAATAATTGCAACTTCTGTTGTACCACCACCGATATCAACAACCATACTACCAGTTGGTTCCCAAACAGGTAAGTTTGCACCAATTGCTGCTGCAAATGGTTCTTCGATAGGATAAGCATCACGAGCACCCGCTTGACGAGTCGCATCGATTACTGCACGTCTTTCTACAGCTGTAATACCAGATGGTACACATACCATTACATACGGCTTACGTGAGAAGAAACCGTTTGATTTTTGAGCTTGTTGAATGTAATATTTCATCATTGTTGCAGTTGTTTCATAATCAGCAATTACACCGTCTTTCATCGGGCGAAGTGCCACAACGTTCCCTGGTGTACGACCAATCATTTGTTTTGCGTCGCTACCTACAGCAACGATTTGTTTCGTATCAGTTTGTAACGCAACTACTGAAGGTTCACGTAAAACTACACCTTTTCCTTTTACATATACAAGCGTGTTCGCAGTTCCTAAGTCTATTCCAAGATCGCGAGTAAATCCACCAAATCCAAACATATTATTTATCTTCCTTTCTTGTTTTCACGGACTCATTTTTTCTTACTTTATATTATAAAAACAGTACGTTTTTTATATCTTTATCCTTTTTGTAGATAAATTTCTACAAAAAACTCATAAATCACATTATAAAACAAAATAAGTAAAAAGCATAGTCTTAAATATGACCTTTTTCCTTTAAACTCACGAATTTATGGTCACCTATTATAATATGATCAAGCACCTCAATTCCGATAATCTGGCCACATTCTACTAAGCGTTTTGTTACTTCAATATCTTCACGGCTCGGCGTGGGGTCTCCTGAGGGATGGTTATGGAGACATATGATAGAGGCTGCTGCACGACGGAAGGCTTCTTTAAAAACTTCCCTTGGGTGTACAATTGACGTGTTTAAACTTCCAATAAAGATCGTTTGCCTATGTATAACTTGATTTTTTGTATTTAAATATAAACAAACAAAATGCTCTTGTTGTAAAAAACGCATTTCTTCCATCATGTATTTCGCACAATCTTCTGGACTTCGAATACTATATCTATTTTGATATTCTAAACGTACCATTCTTCTACCTAGTTCAAAGGCCGCCATAAGTTGCGATGCCTTTGAAATCCCAACACCATGTATACTAATTAGCTCTTCTAATGTTGCATCTTTCAACATACGCAAGCCATCAAATTGGTGTAAAATTTTATCCGACAACTTTAAAACTGTTTCTTCTTTAGAACCTGTTCTGAGTAACACTGCGAGAAGCTCTCGATTTGATAAACTTCCAGCACCTTCTAACAATAAACGCTCCCGTGGTTGTTCTTCTCTTACAACATCACGAATACCGTTCATCTCTCCACCCCTTTATTTGTTCTCTCAAAGAAAACCCCATGCAATTTTACGCATGGGTTACATCAATATCAAATTGTTTTAATTCCCGAACGAGACGTGCAATTGGTAAGCCAACTACACTATAGTAGTCCCCTTGAATATGTTGAACGAAAATAGACCCTTTACCTTGAATCCCATAACTACCTGCTTTATCAAGAGGTTCTTTCGACGCGACGTATGTATCAATTTCCTCTTCTGTTAATTCCCAAAACGTAACTTCTGTACGCTCATAAAAAGTAACCGTTTTTTCTTTTGATATAATCGCAACACCTGTATACACTTCATGTGTTTTCCCTGATAGTAATTGTAACATCTCTTTCGCCTCATCCTCATTAGAAGGCTTACCAAGAATACGCGACTCATATGTAACAATTGTATCTGCACCTAACACAATGTGATCACTATTATTTTCTGCAACCGCTGATGCTTTTTGCAAGGCAAGCGACATTACAATATCAGAAGGCGATGAATATGCACCAATTGTTTCCTCTACTTCACTTACAACGATTTCAAATGGTACGCTAGCTAACTCAAGCAATTCCTTCCTCCGAGGTGACCCTGAAGCTAAAATTATTTTTTTCATATTTTCTCCTTCCTTTCTCACATGAAGCAGAACAATTTATATCAATCGTATCAAAGGAATAGTTTGCCCACAAATGAAAGAAATATTAATTTCTCTAACTAAAAATAACACTTCTTTATTGCATACGATTATATTCCTGTCATAGAGAAAGCACTTTGCTCTAAATTCAAAAGAAAAGAAAGAAGTACATGTACTTCTTTCTTACTCATTTTATTATCCTATCATTTCACTTTCTACGAAACAATTTTTTCATACGAGAGTAAGCCATCAATAATAACTTGATTTAATTTCGCCAAAGATTCCTTATCCATTTTCCCATCTTTTACTGTTTGTACAGCTACCGACGTATACATATACATTTTCTTTGCTTCTTCTCGCTTCATACTTTTCCCTTCTTTTTCAATCACTTTCCATTCTTTTTCAATCGCTTCTATATCTTTTGCGCTGCTTTTTCCACTAACTTGTACGCTAGAAGCATATTTTGCTAAATGAGTGTATAATGGCTGCACTTTTGTTAAAAATGTTCCTACTTCTTTATCATCTTTCAGCAATGCTTTATCTGTTATATCCCAGTTCTTCTTTAAAACGGAGACACCATCATTTTTATACTTAGTCATTAATTGATTTATAGCCTGTTCATCGCTAGCAATACCAACAACTATTGCATACTTATCCCCGCTCGGTCTCAAAGCACCAATGCCCCCATTGCCTTTCCATTCTTCAAGAGCTGCCTGTCCTTTTTCTTCAGAAGAATAAAGCCCCCCTTGAACAAAAAATAATTTCATCGGATCCAATGACGTTCCTGCCTGCGCCTTTTGTTTTTCTTCTTTCGGTGCTGGTGTTTGTTCTGCCGTTCCACCCACCTTTGATTCTCCATTTCCAGTCGGCCTTGAAGCAGTTACTTCACTTCCTCCTGTTGTTCCTTGTCCAGTAAGTAAATGAAGCATCCCCATTCCAAACGCCGTACCGATAATAATTGCGGTTGCAACGATTGCAATTAATGTATTACTCCACTTCTTTCGGTATTTTTCCACAGACATTGATTTCGCTTTTTGAAACGGAACAACATTTTTCGGTCGTTCACTTTCTACTACCATCCATTCAAATTCATCTTTCTTCTTTTCCTCATACTTCGCTTCTGTTCCATTCACTTTCACTGAGATCGTTCGTGATTGCTTGTCCATACACTCACACCTCACCTCTTATCGTTGTCCGCATCATATCATATTCATTTCACAAAAAAACGAGATATTTGTCAGAGGAATTCGCCAAATAACCCTATATATTTATCTTATATGTATGCATTTGACTTCATTTGTAGAACAAAAAAACTAGATAGCAAAGACTATCTAGTTTTTTTCTCGAATATATTTTCGAACTTCAGAAATGAAATAAAGAGAACCTGTTATGATAAAAACATCATTTTTCCCTATCATTTCAACTTTTGTATCAATTGCCTCTTTCCAATTTTCAAAAACTAGTTTTGATTCTTTTTGCGAATATGATGCAAGCTTGTCGGCAGAAATAGCACGATCAAAGGCGAATGTTGTAAAAATAATTTCATCTGCAATGGTTTCTAATTGGCCTACCATGTTATGCAATTGTTTATCACCAAGGGCAGTAAATAAAACTATTACATTTTTATCTTTATAATGCGCTTCTACTGTTTTCACAAGGCTTTCAATACCTTCTGGATTATGAGCACCATCTATAATAATATCCGGGTTACTTTGTAGCTTTTCAAAGCGCCCAATCCAATACGCTTCCCGTAATCCCGTTCTTATTACCTCTTCCTCAATTAAAAATGATAAATATGTTTTTACATACATTACCGCCATAAGTGCTAGCGCTGCATTTCCTACTTGATGAATACCTTTCATTGAGATTTGCAAATCTTCAAATGCGGAAAAAGGACAAGTAAAATCAAACTGTTCCCCATCTTCGTTAGACTGTTTATGTAACACTGTAAAATGATTGCCAAGTTCGTATAAGTTTGCATGATTTTCCTTTGCAACATTTTGAATGACTTGCAAAGCTTCTTCATCTTGTACACCAGTAATTACCGGCACGCCAGACTTAATAATCCCCGCCTTTTCATATGCAATTTCTCCTAGTGTATTCCCTAAAATATGCATATGATCGTGACCGATATTCGTAATAATCGTGAGAACAGGGTGTATAACATTGGTAGAATCAAAACGTCCACCAAGCCCTGTTTCAAATAAAACAACATCACAGAAATTGACTTTACCGAAATAGCAAATTGCCATAACAGTAATAATTTCAAACTCAGTCGCTTCCCCTAAATCTGTCTCATCTAGCTTTTCAACGACTGGCTTTACCATCTTTACGAGTTCAGTAATCTCTTCATCTGCAATTGGTGTTCCATTCACACTAATGCGCTCATTAAATGTTTCGATGTAAGGAGAGGTAAACGTTCCTACCTTATATTTCGCGCCTTCTAACATGTAGCGCATATATGTTAACGTTGAACCTTTTCCATTTGTACCAGCAAGATGAACACATTTTATATGACGCTCTGGATTTCCGAGCTCTTCTAGCATCCAACTCATTCTTTCTAATCCTGGTTTAATACCAAATTTCAACCGGGTATGAATCCACCCTATCGCTTCTTCGTATGTATGTATCACGTATGCTTTTCCCCTTTCAAAAGACAACTTTCATAGTTCTATTATACGCAAAGAAAAGAGACTCACCAATATAGTGAGTCTCTAAAAACATTTTTACTTTTCAAGATCTGCTAGACGTTGACGAACTGCTTCGCGTTTTTCTAGGTAATCTTGCTCTTTCGCACGCTCTCCTTCAATAACCGCTGCAGGAGCTTTCGCTACGAAACCTTGGTTAGAAAGTTTCTTCTGTACACGTTCTACTTCTTTATCAAACTTCTCAAGTTCTTTCTCAAGACGAGCTCTCTCTTCATCAAGATTGATAAGATCAGCTAACGGTAAGAATAACTCCGCACCTGATACGATTGCAGTCATCGCTTTTTCTGGCGCTTGTAAATCCGTTTGAATTGTTAATTCACTTGGGTTACAGAAACGCTCAATGTAAGAGCTATTTTTCGTAAGTTGAGCAAGTACAGCCTCATCTTTTGCTTTAATTTGCATTTGAACTTTTTTGCTCATTGGCGTATTAACTTCTGCACGGATGTTACGAACAGAACGAATGATATCAACTAGAAGGTGCATTTCTGCTGCCGCTTCCGTATCTTGTAAATCTTCGCGAACTGTTGGCCACGCAGCTACTGTAATAGATTCGCCTTCATGCGGTAAATGTTGCCAAATTTTCTCTGTTACGAATGGCATGAATGGGTGTAATAGACGCATTGTTTGATCTAATACGTAAGCTAAAATAGAACGAGTTGTTTTCTTAGCTGCTTCATCTTCACCGTATAGTGGAAGTTTCGCCATTTCAATGTACCAGTCACAGAAATCGTCCCAAATGAAGTTGTATAATGAACGACCAGCTTCACCGAACTCATATTTATCCATGTTACGTGTTACACTCTCGATCGTTTCGTTTAAGCGAGTTAAGATCCACTTATCTGCAACTGATTTTTCACCAGTTAAATCGATTTCTTCATACTTCATGTCATCCATGTTCATTAATACGAAACGTGATGCGTTCCAAATTTTATTAATGAAGTTCCAAGTAGATTCTACTTTTTCCATGCTGAAACGTAAATCTTGACCTGGTGCACTTCCTGTTGATAAGAAATAGCGCATTGCATCTGCACCGTACTTCTCGATAACATCCATTGGGTCAATACCGTTACCAAGAGATTTACTCATCTTACGACCTTGCTCATCACGAACTAAACCGTGAATTAATACATCTTTAAATGGACGCTCGCCTGTAAACTCTAAACCTTGGAAAATCATACGAGATACCCAGAAGAAGATGATGTCATAACCAGTTACTAGTGCATCTGTTGAATAGTAACGTTTGAAGTCTGCTGAATCTTCATTTGGCCAACCAAGTGTTGAGAATGGCCATAACGCTGAACTGAACCATGTATCAAGTACGTCGTTATCTTGATTCCAGTTTTCAATATCTGCTGGTGCTTCTGTACCTACGTATACTTCACCAGTTTCTTTATGATACCAAGCTGGGATGCGGTGTCCCCACCATAATTGACGAGAAATACACCAGTCATGAATGTTTTCCATCCAGCGTAAATATGTGTTTTCAAAACGCTCTGGTACGAACGTTACTTTTTCTTCTTCTTTTTGTTGAAGTGCTACTGCTTTTTCTGCAAGTGGAGCCATTTTTACGAACCATTGTGTTGATAAGTAAGGCTCAACTACTGCACCGCTACGCTCACTATGACCTACTGAATGCATATGAGGCTCGATTTCTACTAATACGCCAGCTTCTTGTAAGTCTTTCACTAATTCTTTACGGCATTCGAAACGATCCATACCGTTATACTTACCAGCTTTTTCGTTCATCGATCCATCTTCGTTCATTACTAAGATGCGTGGTAAGTCATGACGGTTACCCACTTCAAAGTCGTTCGGATCATGAGCTGGTGTAATTTTTACAACGCCTGTTCCGAAGTCTTTTTCTACGTACTCATCAGCAATAATCGGAATCTCACGGCCTACGATTGGAAGTGTAACTGTTTTTCCGATTAAATGTTTGTAACGATCATCTTCTGGATGAACTGCTACCGCTGTATCACCAAGCATCGTTTCTGGACGAGTAGTAGCAAGGCGAATGTGACCTGAACCGTCTGTTAACGGATAGTTCATATGGTAGAATGCACCTTGAACTTCTTTATGAATTACTTCAATATCAGAAAGAGCTGTGCGTGTTGCTGGATCCCAGTTGATAATATATTCACCGCGGTAAATTAAGCCTTTTTCGTATAATTGAACGAATACTTTATTAACCGCATCAGATAAACCTTCGTCTAATGTGAAACGTTCGCGAGAATAGTCTAGCCCTAAACCAACTTTCCCCCATTGTTGACGAATGTGAGAAGCGTACTCTTCTTTCCACTCCCAAGCTTTTTCAAGGAATTTCTCACGGCCAAGATCGTAACGTGAAATACCTTCTTCACGAAGTTTTCCTTCTACTTTCGCTTGTGTTGCGATACCAGCATGGTCCATTCCTGGAAGCCATAACACATCGTATCCTTGCATACGCTTCGTACGAGTTAAAATATCTTGAAGAGTTGTATCCCAAGCATGACCTAAGTGTAACTTACCAGTTACGTTCGGAGGTGGAATTACAATTGTATACGGTTGTTTCTTCTCGTCTCCTGTTGCTTCAAAATACTTGCCTTCAAGCCACCATTGATAAAGGCCTTCTTCAACGGACATATGATCATATTTAGTTGGTAAATTCTTTTCCGTGTTTGACATTATTTTCCCTCCTTAAAATAAAAAATGTCCCTCATCCAAAAAGGACGAGGGACATCGCGGTACCACCTTTATTTACAAACAAATTCATAATTTGCTTATACTCTTAATTTGATAACGGACAAATCCGTCTTTTCCTAATGAGAACTATTCCGTTCAGAAAAGATGCTCCAGGGCTACCTTCTAACATAACTATCTAGAGAATCTCCCAGCTAATGATTCTCCTCTCTGAAGACGTTTCATGTTATACTCTTCCCCTTCAAGGCATTTATATGATTGTTAATTATTATATACAATAGTGTAAAAAACGAAACCTTATTCGTCAAGATAAATTTAAAACTATGGCTTTTCGGGTGAATACAAAAAAGATAAGTAGCATTCTCTACTTATCTTCTTTATCCCGCTATTTGTGGGCAGTAAGACCCCCACCTCAAAATTCAACTGAAGCAAAGAAGTTAGATGGGAGCCACCCACTGATTAAAGTTTCACTTTACCCGTTCCCTTGCTGGGCAGCTTGTAATTGTGACAGGAAATATTCTATATTGCTAACGAGCCAATGCGATTGTTGCAAACTCTTTACTTCGCGCAGTTCATTTTCCTCGCTGCGATTATCTTTTCTTTTCCTATAAGACCCGATTTGTCGAATAAATTGTGATGGATACGTCATATAAGCAAACATGAGAAGTTGCTCTTCTTTCGTAAATGGAAAATTTTTTTGATACATTTGATACCATTCAAACCGATCACTTCTTGCGATTGGATATGTGTTTAAAGACCGCGAATAAAAACCTACTATATCTTGCACAGGCGTTGCAAACTTCGATTTTTCCAAACTAATAAAATAGCCATTCCGCTCATAGTCAAATAAAAAATGATTAAGCGACACGTTACCGTGCACAAAAGTAATACGTGTTTTCTCTTTTTCTTTCATCGCATCGTTCCACTCATTTAATTGCTTCGTTGCAAATTCACGCGCGCTCATTACATGATGATAGTACGTACAATATTGTAATTCAAACGGAGACATATACCATTTCGATTCAGATTCTACGAGAAACTCTTCTAACATCTCACCATCATTTTCCCAGCGATCGGATATAGTTGTATAATGTTTTTCTAAATCTTCTTCCGTATATGTTTCTTCCTTCACAGTTTTTTGATGCAACGTTCCGAGTGTCTGAAACATTTTATGGTATTGATCATTGTCTTCGCCGTTTCCTTCTGCACGTTCTAACCAAGGCATTAAATAATAATTATACGTCCCGTCACTTAAAATATAATTTCCATCCGTCGCATGGTATATAGGTACATAATTTGAAAAACCTTTCTCCTTCAAATATTGAATATGATGCAGAAAATTATTCCGCTCTAACTTTCTGCCTTCTATTTTCTTGAGTGCATATGGACCTTGATTCGTATAAATTTTCATTACACTTCCGTGCTCTTCCATATGCTGCGTATCCAATCTATATTGCCTCACGATAGGTTCATAGTGATTTCGTAATTCAATATCCATACGAATAACCCTTTCTATTCAAAACATAGCCTCTAAGAAAAGAAGCGAGTGAAAACACTCACTTCCTTATTTCGCCTTTACCCTTGAAACGGGAATATAAATAATTTGCCCCGTATTTAAAAATATATCTTCTGTTTGATTGACACGGTACACATTTTGTACAGACGTTTCATAACGTTCTGCAATAGATTCAATTGTATCCCCTTCTTGCACGAAATACATTCTTAACTTTGTAAATTCTTCTTCCGGTTCTTTCGTAAATAGTTTTGTTAAATAAAGCGCATTTTCATCTCGCTGTGAGTACTCTTCTTCTTGTTCTTCCTGCTTTTTCGCTTTTTCTTTCTTGAAATCTTTTCGCCCAAACAATTCAAATTGCGGCGTTGTTTCTTGCTCCGCTTCACGCTCCACAAATTCATGTTCTTCTATTTTCTCTTCTTCTAATTCCTGTTCTTTTCTTTCCTCTAACTGGAACGGTTCAAATGCGTAATCTTCCCACTCATCTGATTCCTTATATGTTGGTTCTTCTACATGCGGCGCCGGTCTATTTTCATCCTCTTGCGCTGAATCTTCTTCTAACTCCGCATACACCGTCTCTTCCTCTTCAGCTTCATCCTCGCTTCTCTCTTCATCACATAAACCGGTAATAGATATATCCGCTAATAATTGTAAGCAACCATTTTCCTTTAATTCATAATCAAATTCCTCAATTGATACATATAGTTCTTCAATTACTTTCACTCGATTTCTCGGAATTGATATTTCAAGCGGAAAGGAATGAACAAGTTCATTAACCCCATCTTCCCTTGTTTCTACATAATCAATTGACTTTGCTGGCGATAGTTCTCTTAATGAATACGCCGAATCATCTTTTCGTGCAACATACTCTCCCGTTAAATCTAATTGCCCTCTCACAATTACTTCATGATCAAGCTCTTCTATCTCAACGTCTGGATCTAACGAAATTGACAAAAGTTCATCGACTTCCTGTCCCTTTTGGAACCAAACAGATTCTTTTAATGAAAATCGTAACGAATGATCTGCAGCCACTTCTTTTCCCCCTCCCAAACTATATGTCATTACAGATTTATGTAGGGAAAGCTTACTTTATGAATAAAAAAAATCGCTCCCCTTATGGAGAGCGATTTTTCTCTAATACATTATTTTAATTTTGACATTGCAATTTCAGCTGCTGCAATCGTCGCCTCAATATCTGCGTCACTATGTGCTGTCGATAAGAATAAACCTTCGAATTGAGATGGCGGTAAGAATACACCTTGTTCTACCATTTCACGATAGTAAGCCGCAAAGAATTCTAAGTTTGAAGATTTTGCTGCATCGTAATTAATAACGGGCTCATCTGTAAAGAAAATACCAATCATAGAACCTGCACGGTTAATATGATGCGGAATGCCATGTTTTTCAGCTGCTTTACGTAATCCAGCTTCTAACATTTCAGCTTTACGCTCAAATTCTACATATGATTCTGGCGTTAACTGTACTAACGTTTCATAACCTGCTGCCATTGCAAGTGGGTTACCTGATAAAGTACCAGCTTGGTAAATCGGTCCGCTTGGCGCAACTTGGCGCATAATTTCTGCTTTACCACCGTACGCTCCTACTGGTAAGCCACCACCGATTACTTTACCTAAACAAGTTAAATCAGGTGTTACACCGTAGTAACCTTGTCCACAGTTATAAGCAACACGGAATCCTGTCATTACTTCATCAAAAATAAGCAGTGCACCGTTTTGTTCTGTTACTTCACGAAGCCCCTCTAAAAATCCTGGTTGCGGAGGAACTACACCCATATTCCCTGCCACTGGTTCTACAATTACACAAGCAATATCATCACCGAATTGTTCAAAAGCGTATTTCACACTTTCTAAATCATTATAAGCTACTGTAATCGTATTTTTCGCTACACCTTCTGGTACACCAGGGCTATCTGGTAAACCTAAAGTCGCCACACCAGAACCAGCTTTAATTAATAACGAATCACCATGACCGTGGTAACAACCGATAAATTTCAAGATTTTATTACGACCTGTATAACCACGAGCTAGACGTAGTGCACTCATTGTCGCTTCCGTTCCAGAGTTAACCATACGCACAATCTCAATTGATGGTACGCGCTCAATAACAAGTTTCGCTAATTTATTTTCAATTTCTGTTGGTGCACCGAAGCTTGTACCTCTTTCAGCAACTGATTTTAACGCTTCTACCACACGATCATTTGCATGACCATGAATTAAAGGCCCCCATGATAATACGTAGTCGATGTATTCATTCCCATCAATATCATATACTTTAGAGCCTTTTCCACGCTCCATAAACAACGGATTCATCCCAACAGATTTAAAAGCACGAACCGGGCTATTTACGCCACCAGGCATTAAGTCTTGTGCCTCTTCAAACGCCGCAATCGACTTATCAAACTTTTTCATTATTTAGCGCCTCCTTCTTGTAACCATTTTGCTGCATCTTTCGCATGATACGTAATAATTAAGTCTGCTCCTGCACGTTTCATACTAATTAATTTTTCAAGAACAACTTCTTTTTCATTAATCCAGCCATTTTGCGCTGCCGCTTTAATCATCGAATATTCACCACTTACGTTGTAAGCAACGATTGGTAAATTGAAGTTATTTTTCACATCACGAATGATATCTAAGTAAGAAAGAGCTGGCTTTACAATTAAGAAATCAGCACCTTCCATTACATCTGATTCTGCTTCACGGAATGCTTCCATACGGTTCGCTGGGTCCATTTGATATGTTTTACGGTCACCAAATTGCGGTGCACCGTGCGCAGCATCACGGAATGGCCCATAAAATGCTGATGAATATTTCACAGCGTACGACATAACTGGCACGTGTCCAAAACCATTTTCATCTAATGCATGGCGAATTGCTGTTACGAAGCCGTCCATCATGTTTGATGGCGCAATAATGTCCGCTCCTGCTTTCGCTTGACTTACAGCTGTTTTCGCAAGAACTGCAAGAGACTCGTCATTTAAAATAATACCATCTTCAATTACACCGCAATGACCATGGCTTGTAAATTGACATAAACATGTATCCGCAACTACTACTAGCTCAGGGAAATCACCTTTAATTTGTTGAATAGCACGTTGTACAATTCCATGATCACAATATGCTGATGATCCAACTTCATCCTTTTCAGCAGGTAAACCAAATACAATAACAGAACGAATACCTAAATCAACAACTTCTTGCATTTCAGCTTGCAATAAATCTAAAGACATTTGATATACGCCTGGCATAGAAGGAACTTCATTACGAACATTTTCACCTTCTAATACAAAAATAGGGTAAATAAAATCTTCCGTATGTAAAAACGTTTCACGTACAAGCGCACGCATGCCCCCGCTTTGTCTTAAACGACGATGACGATTAAATTGTAAAGAGTTCATAGATTTCTGTCCCCATTCTTTCATTTTATAGATTCACAAACACATTGTAGCAATGCTTCTACAGTGTACTCTTTCGGCACAATAACAGACGGAAAATAACGAATTGCCTCTTTTTCCGTAATAGGTCCTATACAAGCAATTGTACATTTTTTTGTCCATTCTCTCCAGTTTGTACCCTCAAGTAAACGAACAAAACTAGTAACAGTTGAAGGGCTCGTAAATGTAATAATGTCTACTTCTCCTAACTTCAACGCTGCTATAAGCTCTTGCTTTTTTTCTATATTCACTTTCGTACCGTATACGATTAACTCATCTAGAGAAACACCAATTTCCCGAAGTTTAACTGGTATTACATCTCTTGCTAAATTTCCTTTTGGAAATAAAATACGTTCATTTCCACTTAATTCTTTTAGAAACTCTTCTGCAAATGCTTCTGCAACAAATGAAGTTGGAACAAAATGAACTTGATAGCCCCTTTTTTCTAACTCTAATTTTGTTTTCACACCTACCGCAGCGATTTTAATGGTTAGTGGTAGTTTCTTTTTCAAACTATCTAGAAAAAAAGCTACACCATTTCTGCTCGTAAAAATAACCCAGTCATACGAATGTAGCTGCCCTTCAATATGTTGAATTTGCCTATGAGACATACCTTCCATACGCAAAAGCGGAATTTCCAATGGAATTCCGCTCTTTTCTTTCACTGCTACACTCATTTGTTTCGCTTGATGCTGGGCACGTGTAATCAATACCGTTTTTCCAGCGAGAGCGTTCATATTTATTGTTGCTCCTTATTTGCAGCAAGAATGAGTTCTTTGGCGCCTTGTTTAATTAAACGGTCCGCGGCCTCTAACCCTACTTCTTCAGGATTAGTACCCACTACTGTTTCTTTTAATAAAACAGAACCATCCATAGAGCCGACAAGAGCTGTTAATTCGATTGCATCGTTTTCTGTAAGGGTTGCATATCCAGCGATTGGAACTTGGCATCCACCTTCAAGTTTATGAAGAAATACTCGCTCCGCTGCCACTGTTCTTTCTGTTATCGCATCATTAATATGCGCTAACAACTGCAATAAATCCTTATCATCCTCACGACATTCAATCGCTAATGCACCTTGTCCTACAGCAGGTACACATAACGTTTCATCTAAATGTTCTGTAATAACTTCATCATCCCAGCCCATTCTTTGTAATCCAGCTGTCGCTAAAATAATCGCATCGTAATCCTCTTCTTTTAATTTACGTAAACGTGTATCGATATTTCCGCGAATCCACTTCACTTGTAAATCTGGTCTCGCAGCGAGTAGCTGTGCACTACGTCTTAAACTACTCGTACCTAAAATAGCACCTTCCGCTAACTCTTTAAACGATGCTCCATTTTTTGAGATAAAAGCATCACGAGGGTCAACACGCTTTGGTGTACAGCCAATCATTAACCCTTCTGGAAGTACGGCTGGCATATCTTTCATACTATGTACAGCCATATCGATTTCTTTCGTAAGTAACGCATGCTCAATTTCTTTAACGAACAAACCTTTTCCGCCTACTTTTGAAAGAGTAACATCTAAAATCACATCACCTTTAGTGACAATTTCTTTCACTTCAAATTCATATGGTAAGCCAAGTGCTTTTAACTGATCAATAAACCAGTTGGTTTGCGTTAATGCTAGCTTACTCTTTCGTGAACCTACAATAATTTTGCGCATAATTCTCTCTCCTCATTATAAATACCAAAAGTGGAAATTAGATAAACTACTTAATAGAAAAATGTTAACTAACATTACGAGAAAGGCCCCTACATTCCACAGTACTATTTTCTTCCCTTGCAACACATCAGCCGCTCTTAAATACAAGCCCGCACAATATACAAATAGAACGACAAACGAACCAATTACTTTCGTATCATACCAATGAAAATTATCCAATTTTGTATATCCCCATATGCACCCTAATAAAATTGCTAGTAAGAAAAATGGAACAGAAAATAAATTTAATCCGTAAGACGTAGATTCAAGCTTCGGTAAATTCCCTAACCTTCTTAATCTCGCATTCCACTTTTTCTTTTTTAATAGGCGATATTGCAGTAAATACATAATAGAAAAAATAAACGATACCGTAAACGTTGCATAAGAAATAATCGCCATTCCAACATGCACGTATACAAGTTCTGAAACTAATTGCTCTGCAAGTACTGGCGACATCTTTCCGAGCGGTGTAAAAATAGAAAAAGCGCTTACGCCAAATGCAACAACATTTGTAAAGAAGACTAAAAAGTCAACGCGCATAAATCGATTTATGACTAACGACATCGTAATCAATAACCAAACATAAAAATAAATCCCTGATAATAAAGTTAAAATGGGATTCGTTTCTGAATCTGTCGCCCTAAGCAACATAAAAATAGACTGCAATACCCACACAATCGAAAGTAACCAAAAAGCAAATCGGTTCGCCTTTCGGTTACTTTGGAAATAATCTATAAAATATAAACTAATGCTACAAGCATATAAAATAATTGCAATATGATAAATAATACTGTTATTTAAAAAACTCATCCGATCATCCTTCCAAATTATAAAGATGGAACGGATGGTGTCCACACTCTTTTATGTTCTACTTCTTCCGCACGACTCTCTACTTCTTCCGTTTCTAAATCGAAAATCTTCGCAAATAACGCTAATTTTTCGCTCGCTCCCTCTTCAGCAGCTATTTCTTTCGCTACTAAAATTGGGTCTTTTAATAATTGATTAATAATACTTTTCGTATGCTTACTAATGACTTTTTTCTCACGATCACTAAGGTTTGGTATTTTTCGTTCAAGACTTTCCATCGTTTCGCTTTGGATTACAAGTGCCTTATCACGAAGAGCTGCTATTAACGGAACAACACCAAGTGTACTTAACCACGTTTTAAATAGAACAATTTCCTCTTCAATCATAAATTGAATTTTCTCCGCTTCTTTCAAACGCTCAGCACGATTTGCTTCCACTACTCCTTGCAGATCATCAATGTCATATAAGAAAGAACCTTCTAACTCATCAATCGCTGGATCAATATCACGTGGTACTGCAATATCAACCATAAATAAAGGACGACCAGAGCGCATTTTCTCTACCTTTGTCATCATCTCTTTCGTAATGACATACTCTGATGCACCAGTTGAACTAATTAAAATATCTGCTTCTAATAATGCACATTGTAGTTCGCTTAACGATTTTGCATGTCCCATATATTTCTCAGCCATTACTTCTGCTTTCGAAAGCGTCCTATTCATAACTGTTACTTTACGAGCACCGCTTCCATATAAGTTTTGCAATGCAAGTTCGCCCATTTTGCCAGCACCAAGAATAAGCACGTGACAATCCGTTAACTCGCCAAATATTTTCTTTCCAAGCTCAACAGCAGCATAACTAACAGACATCGCACTTTCACCAATTGTTGTTTCTGAGTGGGCACGTTTTGCTAATGTAATGACTTGCTTAAACAATTCATTAAAAATTGTGCCTGTTGCTTTAACTTGTTGTGCTTCTAAAAAGCTATCTTTTATTTGGCCTAAAATCTGTGTTTCTCCAACTACCATAGAATCTAAACCGCACGTTACGCGGAATAAATGGTCTATTGCACCATCTTGTTCAAAAATAGTTAAATATGGTGCGACTTCTTCTATTTCAAGCTGAAACCAATCAGCTAAAAATTTCTTAATATAATACCGTCCCGTGTGTAATTGATCGACAACAGCATAAATCTCAGTGCGATTACAAGTTGATACAATGACATTCTCTAACACGCTCTTTTGATTTTGTAATGTAGTCATCGCTCGCTCTAGCTCTGCTGCCTGAAATGTGAGTTTCTCACGAAATTCTACAGGGGCTGTTCGATAATTTACACTAACAACAAGAATATGCACGCAGCATGTCCCCCTTCACCCGTTTTATCACTTTATCTACTATCATAATACAACTTTCCTCTTATGAATCTGACAATCGTGTGAACAACCGATTATTTTTTAATTATTCTCCGTATGTAATAAAGGAGATTCAGCAAACTAATAAAAAAAATCCTACTTTATAATGATTATAAATTAACAACTCTATTTGTACGTTACCAAAAAAAGTCCTCATAATCAAGTGATGGAAACTATTCCATATAAATTATAACATCATCTTTCCTATCTTCTTTCATCATGAAGGAAAATATGTATGATTGTTCCAAAATGTAGCAAACACTTTCTCAATACAATGTATTTGACATTTTATTTCTTTTTCGTTATATTGATTTTACAAAATTAAATTGTGCACAACTTAACCAGAAGGGAGTTATGTATGACAGAGGACTCTTTGCATCTAGATAACCAACTTTGTTTTTCTATTTACGCCTGTTCTAGAGAGGTTACTCGTTTTTATCGACCTTATTTAGAAGAAATGGGTATTACGTATCCCCAGTACATTACTTTACTCGTACTATGGGAGCAAGATGGACTAACAGTAAAAGAAATTGGAGAACGTCTATTTTTAGATTCCGGTACGTTAACACCTATGTTAAAACGAATGGAATCATTAACACTTGTAAAACGTGTTCGTTCCAAAGAAGACGAGCGAAAAGTTTGTATTGAATTAACAGAACAAGGCAAAAATTTAAAGGAAAAGGCTTGTTCATTACCGACAACAATGGCTACAAACTTAGGAATTACAGAACAAAAATATCGCTCTTTATTAATTCAACTAAATAAACTAATTGAAACAATGAAAACAATTAATGATGGAAAAGGGGAATAAATATGAATAAATTATATACTGCTTCAGTAACAGCAACAGGTGGAAGAAATGGGAAAGTAGTTTCAGATGATGGCATATTAAATCTTGATGTGAAAATGCCGAAAGCACTAGGTGGTGCAGGCGGAGAAGCAACAAATCCAGAACAACTATTTGCAGCTGGTTATGCAGCTTGTTTCGATAGTGCATTACAACTTGTCATTCGTACAAAACGTGTGAAAGTAGAAAGTACAGAAGTAACTGCTCACGTTTCTATCGGAAAAGATACAGATGGTGGTTTTGGCCTATCTGCCGTGCTTGATGTACATGTCGCTGGCGTTTCACATAGCGAAGCACAAGAACTTGTAGAAGCGGCTCACGGTGTATGTCCTTACTCTAAAGCAACACGAGGTAATATTGAAGTTACATTAAACGTACGTTAACAGCTTATATAAAGAAAAAAACGCGCGACATTCGTCACGCGTTTTTTGTTTTTGTCATTTTATGAATTGCCTTCCACGCTTCTTCTTTTCCAAGTCCTGTTTCAGAAGAGAATAGAACGATTTCATCGCCAATTTCAACAGCAAGCGTTTCTTTTACAACTTTTAAATGCTTTTGCCATTTCCCTTTCGGGATTTTATCAGCTTTCGTCGCAATAATAATTGTTGGGATTTCATAATGCTTTAAGAAATCATACATCATCACGTCATCACTTGTTGGTTGGTGACGTAAATCAACTACTAATACAGCTGCGTCTAATTGCTTACGCGTTGTAAAGTACGTTTCAATCATTTTCCCCCATGCCGCGCGCTCCGACTTAGACACTTTCGCATATCCATAACCTGGAACGTCAACAAAATGCATCATCTCATTGATTAAGAAAAAGTTCAGCGTTTGCGTTTTTCCTGGTTTAGAAGAAATACGCACTAACTTTTTACGATTTAAAATTTTATTAATAAAGGAAGACTTCCCGACATTTGAACGACCTGCTAATGCAATTTCTGGTAAATCACTGTCTGGATATTGTTCTGGTTTAACAGCACTAATTACAATATCTGCTTTTGTTACTTTCATTGTTTCACTCCTACTAATGCGTGCTCCAATACTTCATCTAAATGAGATGCAAGCACAAACGTAAGGTTTTCTTTTACGCTCTCTGGAATATCATCTAAATCTTTCTCGTTTTCTGCTGGCAAAATAATTTTTGTTAAGCCTGCGCGGTGAGCACTTAATGTTTTTTCTTTTAAGCCACCAATTGGTAATACACGACCACGAAGTGTAATTTCACCTGTCATACCTACTTCTTTACTTACAGGAATACCTGTTAGTGCAGAAATAAGTGCCGTTGCCATCGTAATACCTGCTGACGGTCCATCTTTCGGAACTGCTCCTTCTGGAACATGAATATGAATATCATTTTTCTCATGGAAATTCGGATCAATCTGAAGCTCTTCTGCACGAGAACGTATATAACTAAACGCAGCTTGTGCTGATTCTTTCATAACATCCCCAAGTTTCCCTGTTAAAATTAGTTTCCCTTTTCCTGGCGCTACAGAAACTTCAATTGCAAGTGTATCGCCGCCTGCTGCTGTGTAAGCTAGACCTGTTGCCATACCAACTTGGTCTGTTTTTTCAGCTTGCCCATAACGGAATATGTGTTTACCAAGTAAATCAACAATCTTTTTCTCTGTCACAACGATACGTTTACGTTCTGCTGTAACGATAATTTTCGCTACTTTACGGCAAACTTTTGCAATTTGGCGTTCTAGCGTACGAACACCAGCCTCACGTGTATAATAACGAATAATTTCAAGAAGTGCTTCATCGCGCACTTGTAAATTACCTTTTCGTAAGCCATGCTCTTTTAATTGTTTCGGCAGTAAATGCTCGCGAGCAATGTGTACTTTTTCAAGTTCTGTATAGCCAGCAATCGAAATGATTTCCATACGGTCAAGTAATGGACCTGGAATACTTGAAAGTGTATTAGCAGTTGCTACAAACATAACTTTCGATAGATCATATGGTTCTTCAATGTAATGATCACTGAAGTTATGGTTTTGTTCTGGATCTAATACTTCAAGTAATGCTGCTGATGGATCTCCACGGAAATCGTTAGACATTTTATCAATCTCATCTAATAAGAAGACTGGATTAACTGTTTTCGCCTTTTTCATACCTTGAATAATGCGTCCTGGCATTGCTCCAACATATGTACGGCGGTGACCACGAATTTCAGATTCATCACGCACACCACCAAGAGATACACGGACAAAGTTACGATTCAATGATGTTGCAATTGAACGCGCTAACGAAGTTTTTCCGACCCCAGGAGGGCCTACTAAACAAAGGATAGGTCCTTTTAATGAATTCGTTAACTTCTGTACAGCTAAATATTCAAGTACACGCTCTTTCACTTTTTCAAGACCGTAATGATCGTTATTTAAAATCTCTTCCGAATGAGCAAGATCAATTATATCTTCTGTTGCCTCTGTCCACGGAAGCGCTAATAACCAATCGATATAATTGCGAATAACACCACTCTCCGCAGAACTTGCTGGTAACTTTTCATAACGATCTAATTCTTTCAGCGCAGCCTTCATTGTTTCTTCGGGCATTCCTGACTGTTCAATTTTTTCACGAAGTTCTTCTACTTCTCCGCCCTTACCTTCTTTGTCGCCAAGTTCAGTTTGAATCGCCTTCATTTGCTCACGTAAGAAATATTCTTTTTGCGTGCGCTCCATTGAACGTTTCACTTGTTGCCCAATTTTCTTTTCTAGGCTAAGTAACTCTTGTTCATCTTGAATAATTGAAATAAGTGTATGTAATCGTTCTTTTACAGATACAATCTCTAGAATCTCTTGTTTCTGCTTCGTTTTAATCGGCAAGTGAGAAGCAATTAAATCAGCTAATCTCCCTGGTTCCTCTACATCAGCTACCGTTGCAAATGTTTCATTTGAAACTTTTTTGGAAACTTTAATATATTGTTCGAAATGCTCCAGTAACGTACGCATAAGAGCTTTCTCTTCTAAATCATCTTCTACTTCTTCAGTTACCGTTTTAATAGACACTTGTACTACATTTTCTTCTTCGATAAACTCTATTACTTCTGCTCTATGTAAACCTTCCACAAGGACACGAAGCGTACCGTTCGGCAATTTTAGCATTTGCTTTACTTTCGCCACTGTACCTACACTATATATGTCATCTTCTTTCGGATCATCGATATTCATTTCTTTTTGCATTGCTAAAAAGATGATATTTTCATCCATTGCCGCCTGCTCTAGTGCTTGTATCGATTTATCACGTCCTACATCAAGATGCAAAACCATCGTTGGATATACGAGAACGCCTCTTAATGGTAGGAGGGGCACGATTCTTTCGTTCGTATTCATACTAGACATAGCACCTCCATAATAAATTAAACTCCTGTTCAACTATTTTATATTACAATACACCTAGATGCAATTGCTGAGATTCCTCGCAATTGTAAATAGCTTGTTTTTCTATCTCACGAAAAGAAAAAAGACTCCGATTAAGCATACAAACTTAAACGAAGTCTGGCAAATTTTATTATTGTTTATTTTTACATAGATTGTGCATCTGTTTCGTCTACGTTAGTATGTACATCTAGCTCTCTATGCATATTTTCTTGCATAAACGTTAACTCAAATACTTCTTTTAACTTACGGACAGGAATAATTTCAATTCCCTTTATCGTATACAAAAATGGTTGCATATTTTCAGCAGGAATAATGACTTTCTTAGCTCCCGCTTTTTTCGCAGCTTTTATTTTTGCGTACACGCCACCAATAGGCTTTACTTCTCCGTGTATACTTATTTCACCTGTCATCGCTACTTCATTATTTACATATGTGCGATGCACCGCAGAATATACACCTGTTGCCATAGCGATTCCTGCAGAAGGTCCATCAATTGGGATACCACCTGGAAAATTAATATGTATATCGTATCCTTCTGGCAACACATCTAAAGAACGAAGTACTGTTAATACATTATCAACAGAGCCTTTTGCCATACTTTTACGGCGAATCGATTTCGTTTGACTACCAATACTTTCTTCTTCTACAATTCCGGTAACATTTACCGATCCTTTATCTTTCGCCGGAATTGCTGTTACTTCAATTTCTAATAACGCACCTGTATTTGGTCCGTATACAGCAAGACCATTTACAAGACCAATCCTTGGAATCGGATAAATGTGCTTTTCGTATTTCGGTGTAAGCTGACTTGAGTGAACAACCCACTCTATATCTTCATCTTTAATGAAAGAACGTTCTTCATTTATCGCCATACCAGCAGAGATTTGCACAAGATTAATCGCTTCTCGTCCATTTCTTGCATACATCCCAATCATTTCAATACCATTTTCACCTATTTGCATTTCTACTTTTTCCGCGGCATTTTTCGCTACTTTTTGAATTTCTTCCGTATCTAATTCACGGAAAAATACTTCTAAGCAACGTGACCGAATAGCAGGAGGAATTTCCTCTGGCGAACGTGTCGTTGCTCCAACTAAGCGAAAATCTGCCGGTAAGCCTTTTTGAAAAATATCATGTATATATGTTGGGATCATCGTATTTTCTTCACTATAGTACGCACTTTCTAAAAATACTTTTCGATCTTCTAACACCTTTAACATTTTGTTCATTTGAATCGGATGGAGTTCACCAATCTCATCAATAAACAAAATACCACCATGCGCATCTGTTACAGCACCTTTTTTCGGTTGCGGAATACCTGCTTGCCCCATCGCCCCAGCACCTTGATAAATCGGATCATGCACCGAACCAATTAAAGGGTCTGCGATACCACGTTCATCAAACCGAGCTGTCGTCGCATCAAGTTCAATAAATGTTGCATTCGTACGAAATGGAGATTTAGGATTTCGTTTCGCTTCTTCTAATACAAGACGTGCTGCCGCTGTTTTCCCAACACCTGGCGGGCCATATATGATTACATGTTGCGGATTCGGACCACAAAGAGCCGCTTTTAACGACTTAATCCCGTCCTCTTGCCCTACAATATCTAAAAAGGATGTAGGACGCACCTTTTCTGCTAGCGGCTCTGTTAAAGAAATCTCACGCATTTTACGAAGCTGTTCTAATTCTTTTTTCGATTCTCGATCAATTGAAACTTTTTGTGTTCGTTGATTTCGAAGTAAATGCCAGAAATACAATCCGACAATTACACCAAAAACAAGTTGAACAACTAAAAATATATTTGTCCAGCTCATTATTTATTTCCTCCCGCAATATTTTATCTCTTAGTATTTCCGCGGAGGAACATAGCTAAACATAAAGAAAAACAGCAATTATAAAAATTGCTGTTTCCCTTTCGCATTATGCAGATGTTTTTGTATCAAGTACAGTACCGTCTTGTAACACCAATTTTGGCGGCTCATTATCAGCTACTGTTTCTTTTGTAAGAATACACTTCTCGATATCTTTACGAGATGGAAGTTCGAACATTACATCAAGCATTAAGCCTTCAATAATAGAACGAAGTCCACGAGCACCCGTTTTACGTTCAATTGCTTTTTTCGCAATTTCGATTAGTGCACCTTCTTCAAACTCTAACTCAACATCGTCAAGCTCCAATAGTTTTTGGAATTGCTTAACAAGTGCATTTTTCGGTTTCGTTAAAATATCAACAAGAGCATCTTCATCAAGTGGCTCTAGGTTCGCAATAACTGGAAGACGACCGATAAACTCTGGAATTAAACCAAATCTTAAAAGATCTTCTGGTAATACGTGAGATAAAACATGCTTCTCATTTACATCAGCATTTTTCTTCTCAGAACCAAATCCAATTACTTTTTCACCAAGACGACGTTTAATAATCGGCTCAATGCCATCAAACGCTCCACCACAAATGAATAAGATGTTCGTTGTATCAATTTGAATAAACTCTTGGTGCGGATGCTTACGACCACCTTGAGGTGGAACACTTGCTACAGTACCCTCTAAAATTTTCAGAAGTGCCTGCTGCACACCTTCACCAGATACATCACGTGTAATTGATGGATTTTCGGACTTACGTGCCACTTTATCAATCTCATCAATATAAATGATTCCTTTTTCCGCTTTCTCTACATCATAATCAGCTGCTTGAATTAATTTTAGTAAGATATTTTCTACATCTTCCCCAACATATCCAGCTTCTGTTAAAGATGTTGCGTCCGCGATTGCAAATGGAACATTTAAAATACGCGCTAACGTTTGTGCCAGTAATGTTTTACCACTACCTGTTGGCCCGATAAGTGCGATATTACTCTTCGCTAATTCTACATCATCAATTTTGCTGTTAGAATTAATGCGTTTGTAATGGTTATATACCGCTACCGCTAGTGCTTTTTTCGCGCTATCTTGCCCGATGACATACTCATCTAAGATTTCACGAATTTCTACCGGTTTCGGTACATCTTTGAATTCTACTTCTTCGTCCTTCGCAAGCTCCTCTTGTACAATTTCAGTACAAAGTTCGATACACTCGTCACAAATGTAAACACCTGGACCTGCCACTAACTTTCGAACTTGCGTTTGTGTTTTACCACAGAAAGAACATTTTAATTGCCCTTTTTCATCATTAAATTTAAACATATTTTCACACCCCTTACAAAGTGCTAACCTCTTGCCTTCGTATGTACACGATAAATGTATCGTATGTAAATACATATTATGTCACTACGTGGCGAGAAATACAAATAATATGACTAGTTATGTACAAATAAAAAAATTTTAAAACTTTTGAAATATGTATATTCGACTTGTAAAGGAACTTTTCCTTCTCCATCGAAAAGTTTTATAAATATATTTCTATATTTATAAAACAAGGCACGATTAAAATCGTGCCTTGTTATTTTATTATGCAGCGTTTTCTACTAAGAAGTCTACAGCTTTACGTACTTTAAGATCTTCAGCTAAAGCGTCTACGCTTCCAAGAGCTTGCTTGATAGCGTCTACTGGCATACCGTACATTTCAGCCATTTTTTCAACTTCTGCAGTTACTTCTTCTTCAGTAACTTCGATGTTTTCAGCTTCAATGATAGCTTCAAGAACAAGATTGATTCTTACACGTTTTTGTGCATCTTCTTTCATTTGCTCTTTTAATTTGTCAGCGTCAGTACCTGTGAATTGGTAGTAAAGCTCAAGGTTCATACCTTGTTGGCTTAAACGTTGCTCGAATTCACGAACCATACGATCTAACTCAGTGTTGATCATAGCTTCTGGAATTTCGATTTCAGCGTTAGCAGCAGCTAATTCTACTACTTCGTCACGTACTTTGTGCTCAGCTTCGTGCTTTTTGCCTTCTTCTAAGTTTGTGCGAAGTTTTGCTTTTAATTCATCAAGAGTTGCAACTTCTTCGTCAGCTTCTTTAGCGAACTCGTCGTTTAACTCAGGAAGTTCTTTTGTTTTGATTTCGTGAATTGTTACTTTGAATGTTGCTGGTTTGCCAGCTAATTCAGCAGCATGGTACTCTTCTGGGAATGATACTTCAACGTCTTTAGACTCACCAGATTTAAGACCGATTACTTGCTCTTCGAAACCTGGGATGAATGTACCAGAACCGATTGCTAGAGAGTAGTTTTCGCCTTTTCCGCCTTCAAATGCTTCGCCATCAACGAAACCTTCGAAGTCGATTACAGCTGTATCACCGTTTCCAACAGTTCCTTCTTCTTTAACAACTAGTTCAGCTTGACGCTCTTGTAAAGATTTTAATTCGTTCTCTACATCTTCGTCAGTTACAGTTGTTTCAACTTTTTCTACTGCTAAACCTTTGTACTCACCTAATTTAACTTCAGGTTTCACTGTAACTTTTGCAGTGAAGATAAGGTTAGTATTTTTTTCGAACTTCTCGATGTCGATTTCAGGATGATCAACTGGGAAGATACCAGCTTCTTCAATCGCTTCACCGTATGCTTTTGGTAAAATGATATCTAAAGCATCTTGGTATAAAGATTCAATACCAAAGCGTTGTTCGAATAATGGACGAGGCATTTTTCCTTTACGGAAACCTGGTACGTTAATTGTTTTTACTACTTTTTTGAACGCAGCGTCGATAGAGTTGTTTACTTCTTTAGCATCAACTTCGATTGTTAAAACGCCAACGTTACCTTCTAATTTTTCCCATTTTGTAGACATTTATTCTTTCCCTCCAACTATAATAATGTATGCACATACCTCTATAGATTAAGATCTTCATTATCTCTTTTTTGAAATAACAAATACACAAATAATCCTCTAGCAAAAGCTTTCAGATATAATGTTCCAATCTACTAATTGCCCAGAAGACAACTACGGTATATTTTGTTCGAGAATAATATGAAACATATTAAGTAAGAGAATTACACTTCTCTTCTCTTACAAACAGGCAGATTTCTGCCTTTTGCAACCCTTACATTATAACATAGAATATGCTCGTTTCAAGAACTGAACGATTCTTTTTCATAATTATACGGGCAAATATCCTTCTCTTTCAACACGTAATAACCATTGATAGGCAATATGAAACTCTTCCAATTCGATATTATATGCTGCCATAAGCTCTTCTTCATCTATAGCCAATCCGAAACGCTTTCTTCCAATTCTCTCTAAAACAGCTGACCAAATCTCTTCTTTATCCATTAATAGAGCGAATGGGAAAATGCTAATTTGCAACTCTTTCCAATATGTAACCATTGCTTCAAATATATCGGGATAATTTTGCTCTAATCGGCTTGATAATTTATGTATAATGTTATTGGATTGCTCCTCATTATGACCTGTAAATGCTGGAATCACCTTAATCGTATTTCCAAACTTTTCTACCTCTATTTCTTCTTCTACCTGACTTTCTATCATTTTATACAAAATAGAAGTTTTCAAATAGGGGTGCTGCTCTTCGTCTATTAAAAATTTCTTTAAAACAGGTAATGCAAGATCTAAGTCTTTTAACGAAAGTCGCTGAATCGCTCTTAGCTTCTGTCCAAAGTTTTCTCCAAAAATTTCATTAGTAAACTCTTCCAATTCAAAATTTGAATCCACTAGCGATGCGTCTCCCTCATTTAGCATACCTTCTGCAAATAAAGCAAGCTGCGCTAATTTTTCCTTTTGATCAGGCATTATATCTTTCGTTTGTAAAACCTTTTCAACAGTTTCAATAACACCTTCATAATCATTTGTTTGAACTAAAATAGTTACGTACGTTTCAAGAATATCACCAAATAAGACAACTCCTGTTTTAAGCAACTGTTCACATTTGTCTTTCGCTTCTTCCATACGTTTTAATTCGAGTAAACAAATAACTGAAGCTAATTCCGTTTGTTCCGTTTCCGCATTATACTGACGTAATATTTCAAAGCAACGCAATGCATCTTCGAATTCCCGCTCTTTCAGCGCTAAAAAACCTTCATCAATATAGCGCTCTGATAGTTGCGGAAACAATACGACCGTATTTTCTTTTTTATCCATACGTCCGCCTCTTTTTCTTGATTTTAATTATGTTCAAAGTAAATATATCAAATGCGTAATGAGAACACAACATCCCTAAACTATTTGTTTGGAATATGAAAATATTTAATTTTTACATTCCAATACGAATAAATTTCTACTAAAAATTAAAATTGTACAAATAAAAATCCCCAGCAACAAGCGCAGAGGATTCATCATTAATGGAAAGCTTTTATAATTGTGGGGTATATTACAAGGGTAATAATTTGGAGAACAATAATTGCCATAACAATCATGCTAAAATAGAAGATTGGTTTACTTCGCTTCATTAAAAACATAATAATAAGCATCGTACAAGCAAACAAACTTAAGAAGAACAAACTTGTTGTCGAACTAAGTATACCACTTGGGACAAAGAACAATAACACTACACTACAAGTACCTATAATTCCAAATAACCATTCCATTCATTCACTCATTCCCTTTCCCTCTCATAGCTGTTTTCTCTAAGCGATCAAATGTTTCACAACATCAACTACATACGTTAATTTCTCATACGCTACAAATCCAAAAGCAACCGTTAAGCCCGTTACAACTAATCCTTTCATCATTTCTTCCTCCTCGTTTTATCGTTGTTATCTTCATTATAAAAGATTAGCAGTTTCTTACCATCGAACTACCTTACAGTTACCTTACAGAATTGTAAGATTTCAAAAAGAGATTTAAAAACACCTCATATCGCTTGAGGTGCTTTCACGGAATTCCTCTATAATCACTTGTAAAATTAACTTTTTTCTCTTAGTTATTTTTCGGCGAATCGATTCTTAAACTAATAGATTTACTAAATAATTTAGGATCAAAATAATTATTCATTACTTTTCTTAACTTACCTTCAGATATTTTCGTATTACAAGAAAACAAAGGATGAAAATCATGTTAATATATTTTTGTACAATTAAGAATTTAATTTACAAGGGGGATTATATATGTTTAAAAAAATGGCGGCAGATGTATTAGGACTAAGCGATGTAGGTTCTGTCATTACACCTAAAGACTATGATAAGGTCGATGCTGATGATTATGTGATGCATGAAGATGGGGAGAAAATTTATTTTCTAATTAAATCGAAATCAGATGAATATTGCTTTACAAACAAAGGGTTAATTCACTTAGACGGTACAAGCGCAACAAGCAAAAAACGTACACTGCGCCGCTATAGCTATAGTAAATATCAAATTAAAAACGTAGCACTTGAAACTGCAGGAACGATTGATTTAGATGTAGAAATTAAGTTTCAAATGGGCGATGAGCATTACTCAATTGATGTTCATAAAAAACATATTGAAGAATTAAAAGATTTATATAAAGCTTTACTTAAAATCGAAGAAATTTCATACGACAACGACATTACATTACAATATGCACATAAAAGTTTAGATATGGCATCTAATGCTTTTAGCCGTATTTCAAATGCACAAGTAAACTTAGCAGAACAATTTAAAGAGATGAACGAGATCGCCTTTAACTGGCTTGTTGATACGAAGAAACAATATAATGTGAAAGATTATGGTTTTGTATTTGAGAAGTTTATTAATAACTAAACAAAAAACCTTGTTATCAACAAGATAACAAGGTTTTCTTACCGTCCCAGGAGAGATTCGAACTCCCGCTCCGCCCATTTCCGTACTATTTTATATATTTTGATCGCAGTCTTAATATATCTTCTCCTTCGCGAATGCCTGCTGATCCCTTCCTCACATTTTTTACAACAGTCCAATTCGGGTTAGTTTCATCACCGATGTTCTGTACTGTAAAGTTGCCGTCACCATATTTCCGTTGACCTTCTGCCAATTTCTCCGTTAAATTATTCTCGTTTGATCTCGCCATCTTTGCGCCATCTCCCTTTTTATACAACCTTCTTAAACTGTCCAATCAATCACACGTCCAGTCAATTGGAGATCCTCGCTTTCCACTTCGGTTAATTGTAACACACCGTCGGAGATAAGTTCCGATAACGCTACTCAATCACACTAGAATGGTAAAAACTTTTATAACATTGTAAGTGAACAATTAGGAGAATCTGGATGTTGATTTGAGTTCCACCATAAGCCTATTGATTCTTTAAATTAAATATGAGGAACAGGGCGCATAAAGTGAAACTTTAATCAGCCCTCACCAATCGGGCTGCCCGCTAATGCGGGATAAACAGCGCTCTTTTTATTTAAGAAAAAGAAGTACATATGCAACTGCTTAATATCGAAAGAAAGGTCGCAGATATTAAGAATGAACTACACTTATAACCCAAACATCAATTTTTAGACAAACAAAAAACCTTGTTATCAAAAGATAACAAGGTTTTGTTAGCGTCCCAGGAGAGATTCGAACTCCCGACCGTACGCTTAGAAGGCGTATGCTCTATCCGGCTGAGCTACTGGGACATGGAGCGGGTGAAGAGAATCGAACTCTCGACCAGAGCTTGGAAGGCTCTTGTTTTACCACTAAACTACACCCGCATATGTTATTTTATTTTCTCTTCGTTAGCGCCGTTGCCCTATCGACAATATTTATTATATGTATAACCACACATAAAGTCAACACCTTTTTTAAAAGAGGATAATTTTTCTTATCCTCTTTTAAAAACTGCTTGTTCAACTAGCTGTCCGTCTAGTGTTTCAAAACGAACTTCCATTTGATTTTCATCCATTTCTAATAAAGCAAATGTCTTCTCTACACGCTGACGTGGTAATAAAATACTGCCTGGATTAATAAATAAAACGCCGTCGATTAATTCCGCACCTAATACGTGAGAATGTCCGAAGCATGCAACTTGCGCTCCCACTTCTTCAGCATGGTACGCTAGCGTTTGTAATGTCATTTTCACATTATGACGATGTCCATGCGCAACTAAGAAGCGAATTCCATCTACATCAGTTACAATTTCATCTTGAAAGTTAGTATAATCACAGTTTCCTTTTACAACATGGAAACCTTGCAGTTCTTCATGAGCAGGCGTTAGCTCTGAATCACCGCAATGAATCATGATGTCTACTTCCCCTTCATATTTCTCTTTCAACTGCTGTAATTCCTTCACAGAGCTATGACTATCGCTTACGATTAAAGCTTTCATCATTCTCTCTCCCTTATTCTCCTAAAAACCATTCCGGGATTTTTTCTTCTAACTTACGAAGAGCGCGGCCACGGTGGCTAATAGCATTTTTCTCATCTGAACTTAATTCCGCCATTGCTTTTTTGTATTCTTCCACATAAAAGATCGGATCGTATCCAAAACCATTTTCTCCTCGGCGTTGTTCTAAAATAAATCCTTCACATGTCCCATTTACAATGACAGGCTTTTTATCACCTTCAGGGAAAGCAACTGCTAATGCACAATAGAAACGCGCTTTACGCTTTTCAAAGTCCACACCATTTAATTCTTGTAACACTTTATCGATATTTGCTTGATCATTTTTCGGTTCACCAGCAAAACGCGCTGAATACACTCCTGGTTTTCCATTTAAAGCATCTACAATAAGACCCGAATCATCCGCAATTACGATAGAATTCAACTGTCTACTCAAACTATCCGCTTTTAAGATCGCATTTTCTTCAAATGTTTCACCAGTTTCTTCGACTTCTTCAATATGAGGAAAATCGTGTAATGATTTCACTTCTAAATCAAATCGCTCAAATAACTCAGTAAACTCACGTACTTTTCCCATATTTTTTGTCGCTACAACAACTTGTTTCATACTTTCCACCTCTACTCTATATGAGATACGATGTTACCTAAAGCTTCTTTTTGCATATCAATCAGTTGGAAAATACCTTTTTCCGCAGCATCAAGTAGTTCATTTAACTGCGCTCTACTAAACGTCGCTTCTTCTCCAGTTCCTTGCACTTCAACAAATTGGCCTTTTCCAGTCATAATTACGTTCATATCAACGTCTGCTTTAGAATCTTCTGCATAGTTTAAATCTAAAACAACACCTTGCTCTTCAACAATTCCTACTGACGTTGCTGCTAAATAATCTTTTACTGGAATTTTAGATACTTTTTCTGCTTGTAATAATTTCTCGAAAGCTAATACCATCGCTACATATGCACCTGTAATAGACGCTGTTCTCGTTCCACCATCTGCTTGGATAACATCACAGTCAATCCAAACTGTTCTCTCGCCAAGCGCTTCTAAATCAACTACCGCACGTAATGCTCGTCCAATTAGACGTTGAATTTCCATTGTACGTCCTGTTACTTTCCCTTTGCTTGACTCCCTAATTGTACGTTGTTCTGTTGCACGCGGAATCATCGCGTATTCAGCTGTTACCCATCCTTTTCCTTCTCCACGCATAAATGGCGGGACACGCTCTTCAATTGTTGCTGAGCAAATCACCTTTGTATCCCCAACTTCAATTAATACAGATCCCTCTGGATGTTTTAAATAATTCGTATGAATATGTATATGGCGTAATTCTGTTTTCTCTCTACCATCTACTCGCATAAAAATAACCTCCTCTTAATTACTACTCGTTAGTATAGCCAAATTTAAATGTATGATATGTATACAATAAAAGAAGGAGAACCCAAAAAGCAATTCTCCTTTCTTACTTAAGTATATCAAATTATTCAAGATTAAAAACTACCTGTATTCACGTTTTCTGGACGATCTACAGGTTTTATTAACTTTCCGCCCTTTTCATCTATAAGATTTGCTTTTCCATTCACTTCAATAGAAACATTTTTCACACCTTTCTTTTCTGTTAAAGATAAAACTAACGACTTCAATACGTAATTTGAAATCATATTTTTATCTGGGTTTACAAATATATTTTCATTAAAGTTTAATGTAAGATTTCCGTCTTGTAATTTCGGATTCGTAATAAGCTTAACGCCTGGATTAAAATCATTCAGGAGCGATTGATGAATCGGACCTTTTACAAGTTCATCTATAATTGCTGCATAATCATTTTCTTTTCCTTCCGCAACGCGGCGTGTGACTGGTACGTAGTATTGCTGTTTATTATTATTTTGCGCCATGAAATATAGTGTGACTGGTTTTGTATTCGTTACATCTGCTACTTGTTCATCATCGAAGTTAATACCATTTGCACGGCTCACTCCTTCACCAAGCGGTGTACCAGCAACCGGCATCTTCGCCAATTTCTCACCATTTATTTGGAACTGCACTTGTTTTATCTCTGTAAATTGCGTCAACGTCCACGCTATAGATTCAATGATTTGACGCTCTTCTTCTTTCGCATAGTTTTTCATTTCTTTAGAGAAATCAATAACTGCCGTCCCATCCTTTTTCAAATCTAAAGTCATCGTTGTATTCGCCGGAATGACTGCACGAAACCCATTCGGTAATAAATTCGTTACCGGTCCATCTTTCACAAGGTATTCTAACGTTTGCTTCACAGTCTCATTTGCTTTCGGAGTAGGTATAGCTAACGTTTGTGGTACAACATAACCATTTTTATCAACAAGGTATAGTTCTCTATTTACCATTTGCCCTTGCTTATCTTTTTTAGCTACTTCTTTCTTCCCACCCTCTGTATACGTAACTTGTTTTGGCGGATCAATTTGTTCAGTTGCTTTCTCCTGATTTATAAAGCCACACCCTGTTAGTAAAACAGCGCTCACAGTAGCACCAACAACCCATTTAAAAGTGGATTTAGGCATGCCATTCCCCCCTAAAATCTAAGTTTGTACTATTATGTATACGAGCCGTTTCACATTTTAGAACAAGCTGTGCCTCTTATAAAGTGAAACTTTAATCAGTGGAGGTTCTAACTGCCCAGCAAATAGCAAGATAAAACAAAAAAACTCCTGATTTCTCAGGAGCTCACTTATATGAATTCTACTATTATTCTTTTTCTAAATGAATATGCTTCACATTTTCAATCGGTTGACCGAACCATTTTGATGCAATTTCTTTAAACAAGCCTATTTTTCCTGTTGTTAAGAAGAGATGATCGCTTTGTTCTTCTCCTTCATTCAACATTTTACTATGATATAAGATTGTACTTACTTCACGTGCTGTTTCATCACCAGAACTAATTAGTTGTACTTTATCTCCCATTACTTTTTTAATAACAGGTCCTAAAATTGGATAGTGTGTACACCCTAATATAAGTGTATCAATATCGGTACTTTTCAGTGGTTGCAGCGTTTCTCTTACAACTTCATACGCCATTTCACTTTCGAAATTCCCACTCTCTACAAGTTCAACGAAAGGTGGACAAGCTAAACTTTCTACCATAACACGGTTATTAATAGACTTTAACGCCTCTTCGTATGCACCACTTTTCACAGTTCCAATCGTTCCAATAATCCCAACATGATACGTGTTTGTCACTTTTAAAGCTGTACGTGATCCTGGGTGAATAACTCCCACTACTGGAATTGGTAATTGTTTTTGCATCTCTTCTAATACAACCGCAGTTGCTGTATTACACGCAATAACTAACATTTTGATATTTAAATCTAGTAAATGCTCCGTCATTTCCCACGTAAATTGACGCACTTCTTCTCGAGAACGCGGACCATAAGGACAACGTGCTGTATCTCCTAAATATATGATACGTTCTTTCGGCAACTGACGAATTAATTCCTTCGCTACTGTTAAACCGCCAACTCCTGAATCGATAACACCGATTGCTCTATTCAACTTCATCACCCGTTTTCTCATTCATCATCTTTTATGTTTATCATTATATTTTACACACTTTAAGTTCGCTCACTTCAAATGCTTCTGTATGAAAATTTTCATTTGCCCATGTATAGACTAGGACCTTTTTTATTTTGCTCCTTTTTTTCATAATTTGCAAGATAGAAAAATAACCGACCTTCTATAAGAAAGTCGGTTTCTTCTATATAAAGTGCATATTCATTGCTCCATCTTTTTTTGAAAAGAAGACATTCCCATTAATAAGACGAAATGAACAGAAATTAAAATGACGATCAAAATAAAATTCAATCGATAACTATTTGTAGATTCCATAATTTTGCTCGCTACAGCTGGCCCGAATGCCATACCGAAAAAGTTAATTAAATTATATAAACCAAGGCCGACTCCAACTTTAGCTGGATTTAATGTTTTCGGAATAAATGTGTTTAATGATACTTGAATTGCCGAATAACTCATAAATGTTAAAATAACCGCAAATAAAATAAAGAGTAAGTTCCCGTCTGGAATAATCCCTAAAATCAAAAAGCCAATGATCATAACTACAGACGCTACATACATCATCCTCACATTCCCAAACGCAGGAATAATTTTTCCGGTAATAAAACTAGATACAATACCAAAGAGAGATGCAACAAACAATACAATTCCAATAACGAACGGAGACACTCCGTGCCCTCTTCCTAACAGTAATGGTAATAATAATAAACTAGCACATAACGCCACATTAATGATAAATCCGACCGCTATTAAACGCAGTAATGGTTTATTTGTAAACAACTCAATATCAATAAACGGCGACTCTGCTCTCTTCATATGAGCCTTGAATAAAAATAGGAAAGCAACAGATAACACAAAAAGCCAACTATTAATATTCACTCCTAATAAAACGGTCGTAATCAATACAAATAATAAAAATGCTCCAATGAAATCAAAGTGGAACACTTCATCGGTATGTTGCACCTCTTCTGGCATAAATTTTACGAGCAAGAAAATACCAACCATTGAAATAACCATAAATAAAAATAAATACGGCCACCCTAACGTATTTGTAATTGCCCCACCAACTAAAGGTCCAATACCAACCGCTAATGCAATAGAAGAACTAATCATTGCTAACGCACCCGGTTTTTTAGCTGGAGCAACTAATTTAGCCACCGCAATCATACTAAGCGCAATAAACGCTGCTCCTCCGCTCGCCTGCACTAGCCTTGCGAAAATGATAATCTCATAAGATTGATTCACAAACCCAACAATAGAACCAGCTACAAATATGATAATAGAAATAATTAATAGCCTTTTTACACTGTAACGATCAGCCAGTTTTCCATATATCATCGAACCAATACCGACGACTAAAGAATACCCTACTACAACCCAACTTACTTTCGATTGACTAATTGATAAATCATTAGCAATATCCTCTAGCGCTACATTAAATAACACAGCGTTCATCGGTCCTAACAAAACAATAAAACATAATGTAAAAACAAACCATTTCGAATGGTTACTTATATCTTTCCCCATGTGTAACACTCTCCTGATTACAATTTTAAAACTGTCAAACTATTGATAAAAAAATGAAGTTATTTAAATGTTGTATCACCACTAAACAACTTCATTAAATGTATAAATGGTGCTAATTTATCGTGCGATAAATTGAATTCGAAACGAAACACGTATATTGTTCGATATTCATGGAACTATCATAGTTTCAGCATTACAGTTTGTCAACGAAAAACATACAAAGTAAACTAGTTTAGTCTTTTTAGTTTACTTTGTTCAAAAGTTATTATACACTAATTTCGAAGCTGATATAAGGAGGACTGGCATGATTATTCAAATTTGCATTTTTTAACTTAATAAAATGAAACGAATACAGAACTTTTATATAGAAGAGACATTATAGGAGGATTATGATGAAGAAAAAAATGTTAGTTGTATTAACAAGCGTAGAAAAATACCCAAATTTAAATAGGGCTACCGGACTTTGGCTCGGTGAAGCTGTACATTTCGTAAAAAAAGTAGAAGAAGCGGGTTACGAAGTTGATTACGTCAGTCCACAAGGCGGTTATACACCAATTGATCCACATAGTTTAGCAATGGCGGAGAGCATCGATTGGGAATGGTACCAAAAGAAAGAGTTTATGAATCGCCTCGGTTCTACAATGAAACCAAGTGAAGTGAATCCAGAAGACTACGCTGTTATTTATTACGCAGGTGGTCACGGGGTTATTTGGGACTTCCCAGAAAATAAAGAACTTCAAAATATTAGCCGCAATATTTATGAAAACGGCGGTATTGTTTCTTCCGTTTGTCATGGAGCTGCTGGTTTATTTCATATTACATTAAGTAATGGGGATCGTTTAATTAGCGGTAAGAAGGTAACAGGCTTTTCAAATGAAGAAGAAAAATTAGCTGAATTAGATCAATTCGTTCCATTTTTAACAGAAGATGAACTCATTAAAAATGGAGGACTTTACGAAAAAGCTGCACAGCCTTGGGAAGCTTTTGCTCTAGAAGATAATCGTGTTATCACTGGTCAAAACCCAGCTTCAGGTGGTCCAGTAGCCGAATTAGTATTAAAACAGTTGCAAAAATAATATGTACTAAAAAAAGCAGATTTCCCTCTATTAAGGGAGATCTGCTTTTTTACGAAATCATTTGCAAAATAGCAATAACTTCTTTTTCAATTTCAGAATCATCAATTGCTTCTATATACTCTGGTTTAAAAAGTTGATACTTCTTTAATTGATAAAAATCAAGTATCGCTTTCTTTAAAGTAATATCGTACTGAATACAAAAAGAATGATCTATAATACGTCGTAACATCACATCATCTTGTACCATAAATAATTGTGCATTCATTTTATTAAAATAACCTTGTTCCATACCCGCTTCAAAAAACATTTGCAAATTATGATTACGATTTTGTTGTGCAGCGACTAATTGATCTGACAAATGCGGATATGCTTCTTTCAAATCTTGCAAAAAAACATCCGAAATATATGTCACACATTTTAAAGAGTGGATAAACGTCTTTTGGAAACGTTCTGCAAAAGACATGCTTTCATCTTGATTATCCACATCACCTTCGAGTAGATAATTCATGAAATCCTCTACTACCGCCTCAATAATTTCATCTTTCGAAGAAAAACGTTTATATAAAGTAGCTTTACTAATATCCATATATTTCGCAATTTCATCTATTTTCAATTGGCTAAAACTCGTCTTTCTAATAACGGGCTTTATTTTATTAATATAAGTATTTGCACATGCGACTTTTCTCATTTAAAAGAGCCTCCCCTTTTGTCCATACAAAATAGTATAGCAAATTCACGAATGATTATAAATGAAGTTATTATACTTATTACGCCTTTTTAGTTTATTACATTTTCATATACTATACATAAAAAACTATAATCCATTATCACCAACTGGACGGTTACAAACCAATTTTGAGGGGGGGAATTTTAGGATAAAGTGAAACTTTAATCACCCCTCACCAATTGGGCTTTTACGGGCTGCTCGGCAAATAGCGGGATAAAAATACCCACTACCTTTGTTAGTAGCGGGTACTTTTTCTATAATTTATTTACAGCCCTTTTTATAGCCTTACCTATTTCCACGCTAGACTGTGGATTTTGTCCTGTAATTAAATGCCCATCTACTACCACATGCGGCGTAAAATTGGGAGCTACATAAAACAAAGCTCCTTCTTCTTTCAACTTACTTTCTAACAAAAACGGAACGCGCTTTTCTAAATGTACAGCTTTTTCTTCATCGTTTGTATAACCTGTTATACGCTTACCGGCAACAAAAAACGAGCCATCCTTATTTTTCACACCGACTAAGGAGCTTACTCCGTGACAAACAGCCGCTACAATCCGGTTATTGTTATACATATTCTCAATTAAATTTGCTACATATGGATTACCTGGAAAATCTACAATCGCCCCGTGCCCACCACCAAATAAAACCGCATCATAATCCGAAAAATGAACATTCGAAATCGGCCTCGTATTTTGCAATAAAGAAGCTACGTGCTTGAATTCGCGAGGTATACCATTCGGAATAGACACTCTATCTATAGGTACTCTCCCACCTTTTATTGACACAATATCAACATCAAACTTAGACTTTTTAAATAAATGATAAGGAGCTGCGAGCTCTTCAAGCCACAAACCAGTCGGGTGTCCATTCATATCATGAGCACTTGTTGAAACTAACAGTATCCTTTTCAACATATCCCCTCCTTATTACCTATTTATGTATGGAGTGTTCTTATCATTCATATAGCAAGTGAAGCAAACAGAAAAATAGCCGACTCTTTGTATAAAAGTCGGCTGCTTTCTTATAGTTCGAGCTCTCCCATACGAAGAAGCTCCACAACTGCTTGTGAACGTCCTTTAACCCCTAGCTTTTGCATTGCGTTTGAGATGTGGTTGCGAACTGTCTTTTCACTTATAAAAAGTTCACCTGCAATTTCCTTCGTTGTTTTATCTTGAACCAGTAATTCAAATACTTCTCTTTCTCTCTTTGTGAGTAAAGGTTTAGATTGATACGCTTTTTCCTTCAACTGGTATAACCCTCCTTGCTTAAGCCAGAGCTGTGTATGTGTAAGTTGGGTGTTTATTTAGTCAAGATATTGTATGAACGAAATGTGCAGGTGGTGAATGAAAATGGGCTTTATTTCCTATGTTATTTTAGACTTTTATACAGTGCGTACACTCTTTTTATCCACTTACTTTCCAACGCGCCATATTTGTTCTAGCAATATACTTACAACCGTACCTACAAATAAACCATTACCGAATATATATTGCATAACAGACGGCAAGGATTGGAGTGCTCCAGACGGTAAAAACATAACGCCGCTGCCAAATAATACTGCAACGCCTAAAATCGTTACATTCCTTTCACTCATCGGCACTTGTTTTATATTATTAAATCCAATTCCAATTAACTGTACGAACGAAGCCATTAAAACAGCCGATGCGACAGCAGATGGTAAAGATGCTAAGTAACGAATAATACTTGGAAAAAGAGACATTACGACTAGTAACGCACATGCCATTAAGAACGATCGTATATACTTTTGTTTTGTTAAACGTATAAATCCTGCCGTTGCTGGTAACGGAACGACACCTACAGTTGAAAATACGGAAGAGATGATATGTGAAATCCCCCCAACCCACGTCCCATCCTTCAACTGTTTTTGTTCAATAGTCGCTTTATGAATAGTTGCTTGATTAATTGCTATAATAGCTGCCACCGTATTCGAAACTAAAATACATACCATAACGAAACTGGATACTGCCATACCTGTATTCCATTTTGGAAGTCCCCAAGCAAATATATGTGGAAGTTGCACAAAATGAGTTACTTGAGATGGGATTGTCACTTTCCCTGCAATGAGAAAAATAATCCATCCACTAATTAATCCTATTAAAACTGCATAACTTTTGACAAAGCCTTTTCCAAAATTAGATAGTATAATAACGAACAGAAATATACTAAACGCGATTATTGCTGTAAATCCGTCGATTTGAGAAATAGTAGCTGTAATTCCTAGCATTCCTTTTAAAAACACACCACTTAATTGTAAACATAATAAAAGTAAAAACGTCCCTGTCACAAGCGGCGTAAATAAAAATAAAATACGCCCTATAAAACCAGTTACTCCTAATCCTATTAAAATAACACCGGAGATTATCATTCCTAATTCTAAAATTTGCAGTGTACTATGTAATTGATCCTGTCCGGCCGTTGCATAAGCAAGTACGGTAAATACACCAACCCAAGATCCAGCCGGCCCATCCGCAATTGGCAGTCTATGCCCAAGCCATCCTTGTAAAAAAGAAGATATACCAACTACAAAAAACGTACGCTGCATTAAATAAAATATTTCTTCCGTCGTAAGATGAAATAATCCGCCAACGACAATTGGTAATGCGATTGAATTTGCTAATAAAAATATAAACCATTGCAAAGTTCCCATAATATGATTTTGGTTATGTTGATTGTCCAAAATTTTCATCCCTTCTAGCTTTCCTATAAAAAATATATTGTAAGAATAAAAAAGAAGAGTTCTAGACTTACCATTAGAACCCTCCTCAAAATATTTAAACGATTCTTCTACACAAGATTATTTAATTCCACCTCATTTAAACTTCCAATAACAATATTTCCTTTATACACGACTAAACGTTTTTCTGTTTGACGCGCTACTGCTTCAGCAGCGCATGTCGCATTTGTCAAAACAAAACTCGCTTCATCCCCTACATTCGGCCATACTCGCTTCCCTTCATTATTTAACGTTTCTTTTCCTCCTGTAATAAAGCGAAGTGCTTTTCCTAAAGACCTTTCGTCACTCCACCCAAAACGCTCTGCTAATCGATTCGCCTTTTGAAGCATATCACCTGTTCCAAACGGTGACCAATGATCTGTAATACTATCATTTCCTAATGAAACCTTAACACCTTTTTTATCTAATAACGGAATTGGGATCACTTGTTTACCAATTGGCACCGTAGAAGTAATATCAATATTTACATTTGCGAGTGTTTCTGCCACTTCTTCAGCCTCTTTCTCAGTAACACCACCAAGTCCAAGTGCATGACTAATAGTTACACGGCCTTGCCATCCTGCTTCTTCTGTTAAACTTGCCAATCTCTTCATCGTAAACGTTCCAAGATTATTCGCATCGTGCAAATGAATATCAACATCCGCATTAAATTCGACTGCGATATCCATAATTGTATGTAATGATTTTTCAATGTCATTATCCACTGTAGCTGGATCCACTCCTCCGACTAGATGCGCACCCATACGCATCGCATCTTTCACGAGTTGCACAGAATTACTGCGTAATAATCCATGTTGCGGAAACGCAACAATTCTACTAGACACTCGATTTTTATATGTTTCTAATGCCGCTAACGTCGCCTCCAAATTACCAAGCCCAATAATTGGATCAACATTACAATGCGTTCTAATATTCGTTGCACCATTTTGCAGTAGTAACTCTAGCATATTTTCCGCTCTATTTTGGGCAGTTGCTAATTGCTTTGGTAAAATTTTTTCTTCTTCATTAAAACGTGTAAAAATACTTTCTGCTGGCATACAAGCTTTCCATGGGCCACTATAATATGTTTTATCAATGTGAATGTGCATCTCTTTGAAAGATGGCAACATTAATAAGTGCTTAGCATCAAAAGTTACTATATCTTCCTCTTGAACAATCCCTTTTATAATTTTTTTAATTCGACCATCTTCAATAAGTAAACTGCATAATTCTGTTTCTGTTTGTGAAATTCTCCCCTCTTCATATGTATACCCCGATTCAAGCGTTACATTAGTCAACCAATATACCGTCATCTCTATTTCCCCACCCTTTATTAAAAGTTACCTCTTACTATAATTTTAATATCAACTGAAAATTAAGACAATTAATATGACTGTTCCCTAAAAAAATGTCATACAACCTCATAGTCTCCTCATAGATTTCCATATAGAATAGAAGTATAGAGTTTGCTATAAAAAGGAGTGTATTGGAAGATGTCAAAAAGATTATGTAAATCCGAAACTGATAAAATGCTATTTGGTATATGCGGTGGTTTAGGAGAATATTTTGATATTAGCTCTACTCTCATTCGCATACTTTGGGTCATTGCAGTTTTATGTTTTGGGACGGGGTTTTTAGTTTATTTTATTTGTTTATTACTTATGCCACGCTCTTACTAATAACATTCTTTCATATATTTGAGCATAGTGTATACAAAATCCCCTATAGATTTTTCTATAGGGGATTTTTTCATGAAGAATATTTCATCGTTAAATGTAATACCGCCACTTCTTCTTCTTCATTTTTATAAATATGCTTCTTATTCGCTTCAAATTGAATGGAATCAAACTCATTTAATTCGTATACATCGCTTTCTACTTGAATCGATACTTTCCCTTTCATTACCGTTACAAGCTCAATCGCACCTTCATGATGAGCTTCTGGTTCATATATACTATTTGATCGTAAACAAGCACGGTGCATTTCCATCCCTGTTTCTTTCGTATAACGGAACATCGTTTCTAAATGCCATGCTTGTCCTACATCTACTGCAAATCCTTCTCCACAGCGCGCAACGGCTACAGGTTCTCCAACAACCATTAATCTAGATAAAGGAATTGATAACCCTTTCGTTATTTTCCAAATGACAGCTAGCGTCGGATTTGTTTCCCCTCTTTCGATCTTTCCTAATGTTAATTTACTAACTCCTGTTTTATGAGCTAATTCTTCTAAACTTAATTTCTGTTCATTTCGAATTTGTCTCAATAACTGTCCAACTTGTTGAATGACTTCTTTCGTTTGCATATCTTCATTTTCTTTCATATATAAAACCACCTTAAAATATAAAATAGTTTACTTTTGTTCGTTAAAAGTATATTATACTATACATAATTATTTATTTTCGAAAGGAGTGCTATACTTCATGCGCGCAATTTTATTAGGTCTTTTATCATCGGCCTTTTTTTCTGCAACCTTTATTATTAATAGAGCAATGAATGTATCTGGAACGAGCTGGGCTTGGACAGCTTCCTTCCGTTTTTTATTTGCTCTCCCTATTTTATTCCTTATCGTTTTATTTCGCAAAAACTTTAGGGGATTATGGAAAGAGTTAAAAAAACATCCATTAGCGTGGATCGGATGGGGTTCTGTTGCCGGTATTGGTTTTTATTCTTTATTAAGTTTCGCAGCTGTCTTTTCTCCAGCTTGGCTCGTTGCTGGAACTTGGCAAGTTACGATTTTAGCTGGTTTACTACTATCACCACTATTTTTTGTGAAAATAGAAACAAAATCAGGTACGAAACTTGTACGTGGAAAAATTCCACTTCGTAGCTTATATGTTGCTTTATTTATTTTACTTGGTGTAATTTGTATGCAAGCAACTGCCGCAGGCCATATTACAATGACTCAGTTCATTTCAGGTTTTTTACCTGTCGTATTAGCCGCTTTCTTATATCCGTTCGGTAACCGAAAAATGATGGAGCTTGTTGGCGGACGCCTTGATACGTTCCAACGTGTATTAGGAATGGCAATTGGAAGTCTTCCTATAACAATTTTGCTTGGTGTATACGGATTTTCTACTACGGGTATTCCAACATCTAGCCAAATGCTTCAAGGATTTTTGTTAGCATTATGTTCCGGCGTTATTGCAACGATGACATTTTTCTTTGCTACTGACTTAGCAAAAGATAACCTGGCTTTACTTGGAGCTGTTGAAGCAACACAAGCTGGAACGATGGTCTTTACCGTACTTGGAGAAATTGTTTTCTTGAATGGTTCGTTTCCTGGCGGGCTTTCCCTACTTGGAATGATTATTATTATGTTAGGAATGGTTGCAAATAGTATTTTAAACCGATCTATTCCAGCCGTTAAACAGAAAAAATCAGCATAAAAAAAAGAGTATGGTTCTATGAACTGCACCCCAATTGTTAGACACAGTCTAACAATTGGAGGTGCAGTTTTT
>NZ_JBMDKC010000209.1:0-2939 GCF_057809515.1 Bacillus sp. FG16 | reverse complement strand
CATATTATATGGTTAAGTCCTCGATCTATTAGTATTCGTCAGCTCCACATGTCACCATGCTTCCACCTCGAACCTATCAACCTGATCATCTTTCAGGGATCTTACTAGCTTACGCTATGGGAAATCTCATCTTGAGGGGGGCTTCATGCTTAGATGCTTTCAGCACTTATCCCTTCCGCACATAGCTACCCAGCTATGCCCTTGGCAGAACAACTGGTACACCAGCGGTGCGTCCATCCCGGTCCTCTCGTACTAAGGACAGCTCCTCTCAAATTTCCTACGCCCACGACGGATAGGGACCGAACTGTCTCACGACGTTCTGAACCCAGCTCGCGTACCGCTTTAATGGGCGAACAGCCCAACCCTTGGGACCGACTACAGCCCCAGGATGCGATGAGCCGACATCGAGGTGCCAAACCTCCCCGTCGATGTGGACTCTTGGGGGAGATAAGCCTGTTATCCCCGGGGTAGCTTTTATCCGTTGAGCGATGGCCCTTCCATGCGGAACCACCGGATCACTAAGCCCGACTTTCGTCCCTGCTCGACTTGTAGGTCTCGCAGTCAAGCTCCCTTATGCCTTTGCACTCTACGAATGATTTCCAACCATTCTGAGGGAACCTTTGGGCGCCTCCGTTACACTTTAGGAGGCGACCGCCCCAGTCAAACTGCCCACCTGACACTGTCTCCCGGGTCGATAAGACCCGTAGGTTAGAATTTCAATACAGTCAGGGCGGTATCCCACCAGCGCCTCCACCGAAGCTAGCGCTCCGGTTTCAATGGCTCCCGCCTATCCTGTACAAACTGTACCAAAATTCAATATCAGGCTACAGTAAAGCTCCACGGGGTCTTTCCGTCCTGTCGCGGGTAACCTGCATCTTCACAGGTACTATAATTTCACCGAGTCTCTGGTTGAGACAGTGCCCAAATCGTTACACCTTTCGTGCGGGTCGGAACTTACCCGACAAGGAATTTCGCTACCTTAGGACCGTTATAGTTACGGCCGCCGTTTACTGGGGCTTCAGTTCAGAGCTTCGCTTACGCTAACCCCTCTCCTTAACCTTCCAGCACCGGGCAGGTGTCACCCCCTATACTTCGCCTTACGGCTTCGCAGAGAGCTGTGTTTTTGCTAAACAGTCGCTTGGGCCTATTCACTGCGGCTTTCCGTTAAGAAAGCACCCCTTCTCCCGAAGTTACGGGGTCATTTTGCCGAGTTCCTTAACCAGAGTTCTCTCGCACACCTTAGGATTCTCTCCTCGCCTACCTGTGTCGGTTTGCGGTACAGGCACCTTTTATCTCGCTAGAAGCTTTTCTTGGCAGCGGGGAATCAAAGACTTCGCTCCATAAGGAGCTTCCCCATCACAGCTCAGCCTTCACGATAAGCGGATTTGCCTACTTATCAGCCTAACTGCTTGGACGTGCACAACCAATCGCACGCTTCTTCTATCCTTCTGCGTCCCTCCATTGCTCAAACGATAAAGAGGTGGTACAGGAATATCAACCTGTTGTCCATCGCCTACGCCTGTCGGCCTCGGCTTAGGTCCTGACTAACCCTGAGCGGACGAGCCTTCCTCAGGAAACCTTAGGCATTCGGTGGACGGGATTCTCACCCGTCTTTCGCTACTCATACCGGCATTCTCACTTCTAAGCGCTCCACCAGTCCTTCCGGTCTGACTTCACTGCACTTAGAACGCTCCCCTACCACTGATACCATTGGTATCAATTCGCAGCTTCGGTGGTGTATTTAGCCCCGGTACATTTTCGGCGCAGAGTCACTCGACTAGTGAGCTATTACGCACTCTTTAAATGGTGGCTGCTTCTAAGCCAACATCCTAGTTGTCTAAGCAACTCCACATCCTTTTCCACTTAATACACACTTTGGGACCTTAGCTGGCGATCTGGGCTGTTTCCCTCTTGACTACGGATCTTATCACTCGCAGTCTGACTCCTAAGGATAAGTCATTGGCATTCGGAGTTTGACTGAATTCGGTAATCCGATGAGGACCCCTAGTTCAATCAGTGCTCTACCTCCAAGACTCTTACACTTAAGGCTAGCCCTAAAGCTATTTCGGGGAGAACCAGCTATCTCCAGGTTCGATTGGAATTTCTCCGCTACCCACACCTCATCCCCGCACTTTTCAACGTGCGTGGGTTCGGGCCTCCATTCAGTGTTACCTGAACTTCACCCTGGACATGGGTAGATCACCTGGTTTCGGGTCTACGACCACGTACTAAACGCCCTATTCAGACTCGCTTTCGCTGCGGCTCCGCCTCTTCAGCTTAACCTCGCACGGGATCGTAACTCGCCGGTTCATTCTACAAAAGGCACGCCATCACCCATTAACGGGCTCTGACTATTTGTAGGCACACGGTTTCAGGATCTCTTTCACTCCCCTTCCGGGGTGCTTTTCACCTTTCCCTCACGGTACTGGTTCACTATCGATCACTAGGGAGTATTTAGCCTTGGGAGATGGTCCTCCCAGATTCCGACGGAATTTCACGTGTTCCGCCGTACTCAGGATACATTCAAGAGAGAACGAAGTTTCGACTACGGGGTTGTTACCCTCTACGACGGACCTTTCCAGGTCGCTTCGTCTACCTCGTTCCTTTGTAACTCCGTATAGAATGTCCTACAACCCCAAGAGGCAAGCCTCTTGGTTTGGGCTATGTTCCGTTTCGCTCGCCGCTACTCAGGAAATCGCATTTGCTTTCTCTTCCTCCAGGTACTTAGATGTTTCAGTTCCCTGGGTCTGTCTTCCATACCCTATGTATTCAGGTAAGGATACCATACCATTACGTATAGTGGGTTTCCCCATTCGGAAATCTTCGGATCAAAGCTTACTTACAGCTCCCCGAAGCATATCGGCGTTAGTCCCGTCCTTCATCGACTCCTAGTGTCAAGGCATCCACCGTGCGCCCTTTCTAACTTAACCAAACTAAAA
>NZ_JBMDKC010000208.1:0-2997 GCF_057809515.1 Bacillus sp. FG16 | reverse complement strand
ACCCTTTTGAAGGGAATTTCATTTTATTTGTTCTCTTAAGTTGATGGGCATGAGGGTAATCCAGAAACGGCAGAATTATACGATTTTTGGATTATGGAAGCACCAGATTTACTAGACATGTCCACCACTCCTATTTTGAACCGTCTAGATATATTTACATCTAATACACTATTCAAGCGGATGTTTGGACAAAAAGAGTTTGCTTTGCCAGTAAGGAAATGGTTTGATGAGGGACATATTATTTTTTATGATTTCAGTGGTATGAGTGAGCGAGAAATTAGTGTGATAGGGAGTGCTTTGACTTATTTATATTACCGAGTAGCTGATATGCGTCAAGGAAAGCCTTTACTTCATCAGTTTGTGATTGATGAAGCAGCAAAAGTAAAAGCCTCTATTTTTCCGTATATGATTCGCGAACAACGTAAAAAGGGACTTTCTTTAGGAATTGCAACACAGTCAATTAAAGATTTAAATAAAGACCTTCAAAGCGCACTTATTAATGTACAAGGAAACTTTTTTGTATGTAGACAGGGATCTGAAGATGCACAAGTATCAACGAGATTCTTTAAAGTAGCTGGAAAAAACAAAGATGAGTCAACATATACAGAGGGGTTCTTAAGTGGTTTAGCTGATCGCGTTGCTGTCATTCGCACGCAGGATCATATTAATGGAGTAGATCAGACAGTCCAGGCAGTTGTAGAAGTGCCTCCATTGGATCGTTATCATGAGGATGGAACCAAAGTGGATTTTCGGAATGAAGAAGATGTTAAAAAGTCAAACACTTGGACTTTGAAGAAGGCAGAAGAATTGTCAGCTAAAAATGGGTATCATCAGTCTGAAATTGATTTAATGATTCAAGCGTATATGCGTGATGAAGAATATGTCCCTAAGAAAACACCGGTGTTAGTCAGTTCTAGTCCAGTCAGAAAGAAAAAAGCACCACTTTCTAAACAACCACAAACGCCTGAAAATTTGAAAAGAAAAGCAAAAGTGGATCTAAAGAAATCTACAGAAATGTTACAGGTTAAATCAGGTTTAATGGATGAAAAAATTAAAAAAGAGGAAGAGAATGTAGAACAAATACAAGATCAGCAGGAACAACCCGTAAGTGCAAAGGTATCAAGTGGATCGTTTATGAAAAGGGTAAAAGAACAAAAAAAGATAGAACCTTAAAAAATGAGGGGAAATAGTGTGTACTAGGTATTCTCCCATGAGAAAAGAGGGGGAAACGAAGTGATAAAGTATTTAGTGTTATCAGATCAAGATAAAGAATTGTTAGTGAAATTACATGATTTTGTGTATCTGGATTCTGATTTCATTGTTGAGTATGTACTTACAAAATATTATGGTAAGCCAGCGGTTATGCATCGTTTGAGGACGCTTGAAGATGCTGGATATATCAAAAGTTTTACAGTTCCTATCGAGTTTGCAACCAAACCAGTAAATGTTTATACATTAACAACTTTTGGAGTGGAGATTGTAGAGCAAATTCAAGGGATTGTGAAATGGAATCGTCACTGGACAACAAAGCTTGCGCCATGGTATCAGCACCAATTGATGTTAAATCGTATTGTTGCATGGTATCAAAGAGAAGCAGATAACTATGATTTAGAGGTGAAAGACTGGATTCCAGAATCGAGGGCAACTTGGCAATATACAAAAAATAAACCAGACGTCATCAAGCCAGATGGCTTGATGATCATCGGTCCAAAGGGTAGCAAAGATAATCTAGGTTTGTTTATTGAATTAGAGCGCAGTATAGCAAAACGACAGAATACTGTTCAAAAAGTAATTCGATATAATGATTTTTTAATTAGAGGTCAAGAATTGCTTGAAGATTATGATATACATGTAGGTTTTGAAGCTCCTGTTACAGACTGGAGAGTTCTATTTATAGGGGGAAATGCACCGAATACAATTAAGACTATCCGAGATATTTTGAGTGTCGAGGAAAAAGAAAAGTATAAGCTAAGTATTCCAGTGTTAGTAGCTAGTCGAGGAGATATAGAACAGGATCCATTTGGAGCTATTTATCACTATGTACTAGATGAACCAGAAGTAAAAAAAGAACTGTAGGGGGAGGCTTATGCTTCGATCTATTTTTAAATCACTTATATATATCGCTGGGATTTGTTTCGTGGGAAGCTTTATTTTATCAGCTTTCCCCGAAACACAGGGGGTTTGGGAGTTTGCAAAACAACAATTTTCAGTGTTTTATAATTTAGGAGTTGCACAATTTGGAATGATAGGAACTCTTATTATCTTTGCAAGCCTTGTCTTTCTATTACAAGGGAAGAGGTGATGACACTTTGAAAAAGTGGGGAAAAGTAGCGAAACAAAATTCGGAATCTTCGAATAAACTATCTTTTCGGGAAAAAATAGCAAAATGGAAAGAAAAAAAGAATATTTACTCAGCTAAATTGTTAAAACGAGATGAAAAAGAAAAATCTCAAGAAGTCAAAATGATTAAACGTGCAACATTAAAAAGGCCAATTGTAAAACTTGTTTGGAATGTTGTAGCTGTCTTTTCACTTTGTATCGTTGCTTTAGGTGCTTATAATGCATTTCGTCACAATGGTAAAATTGAAAACCTTCAAAACCAAATTACAGAAACTAAAAAAGTAAATGCAGAAGGTATACAAGGCCTCACGACACCATTTTGGGAAAATTGTACGCTAAGGAATACAAACCCCTATCATTACAGTGTTTTCTAAAGATGAATACATGTTCATAAAGATAAAATGATAAGTTTAATTGAACATTGATTTATATACACACTTTATGAACAAGATTATAGTTAGAAAATGTTGATATTATTGAGTTTTATCCTTTGTCCATAAACATAAGATTTTCTGAACAAATGTCTCTTAACGTACAGAAAATACTTAAAATGTGTCCAAATTGTGTCTAAACGTACAATTTTCCCGAAATGGTACGGTGAGGCCATGCCCATCAACTTAAGCCTTTTTACTACCCCCAAGTACAAAAAAACGTTAT
>NZ_JBMDKC010000207.1:0-3000 GCF_057809515.1 Bacillus sp. FG16 | reverse complement strand
AATCGGGCTTTTACGGGCAGTTGATCCCCCACCTAACTTCTTTGCTTCCGCTGAATTTTTGGGTGGGGGTCTTACTGCCCGTTAATGCGGGATAAATAACAATTATTCACATGTTATTTCCCCATATAAAAAAGACCCTCCTTATGAAAAGGAAGGTCTCAAATGTATTTCTATTATGATAAAGCAGGAGCTTTTTCAAGTAGCTCTTTCGCATCAGCGTATTGTAAGCCGTGAGCTTCTGCAACTGCTTCGAATGTTACATAACCATCTAATGTGTTAATACCTTTTAGTAATGCAGTGTTGCCTAAACAAGCATCTTTATAGCCTTTGTTAGCAATTTGCACTGCATATGGTACTGTTACGTTAGTTAATGCAAGAGTTGATGTACGTGGAACCGCACCTGGCATATTAGCAACTGCATAATGAACAACGCCATGTTTTTCGTAAGTTGGGTTGTCGTGAGTTGTAATACGGTCAGTTGTTTCGAAAATACCACCTTGGTCAATCGCGATATCTACAACGACAGAACCTGGTTCCATTGATTGAATCATTTCTTCCGTTACAAGTTTTGGCGCTTTTGCACCTGGAATTAATACTGCTCCAATAACAAGGTCAGATTCTTTAACAGCTTCTGCAATGTTGTATGGATTAGACATTAATGTTTTTACTTGGTTACCGAAAATATCATCTAATTGACGAAGACGTTCTGCACTTAAGTCGATGATTGTTACATCTGCACCTAAACCTACTGCAATCTTAGCTGCATTTGTACCAGCTTGACCACCGCCGATGATTGTTACTTTGCCGCGTTTTACCCCTGGAACGCCTGCAAGTAAAATACCTTTACCGCCTTTGTTTTTCTCAAGGAATTGTGCACCGATTTGTGCAGACATACGACCAGCTACTTCACTCATAGGTGCAAGTAATGGTAAAGAACGATTGTCTAATTGTACTGTTTCGTATGCGATTGATGCAACTTTGTTATCGATTAATGCTTTCGTTAATTCTGGCTCTGGAGCTAAGTGTAAGTATGTGAATAAAATTAAACCTTCACGGAAATAGCCGTATTCACTTGCTACTGGCTCTTTTACCTTCATAACCATATCTTGATTCCATGCTTCTTCAGCAGTTTCTACAAGTTTCGCACCAGCTTGTACGTATTCTTCATCCGTAAAGCCAGATCCTAAACCTGCTCCTTTTTGAACAAAAACTTCATGACCATTTTGTACTAAATGTACTGCTCCCGCTGGCGTCATTGCCACACGGTTTTCATTGTTTTTAATTTCTGTTGGAATACCGATACGCATGATTAGTTCCCCCTTGAGTTATGAAATGACCCCTGAATCATTTTTTAAAGCGCTTTCTACGCTCTTATATTTTAACATAATATCTCAATATTTGACAAAAAAATAATACAAGTTTTCCGATAGATTTAATTTTATATTAAAGGACAGTATTATCCGCACCTATCAGCACAATGGATAAACTGTCCAATTATTCGAAACTTCATCATATTTTATTCTATCGATGTCTATGAATAACATCCACTGCACCAGTCACTTCGATAATTGTACCGGTAATCATATCGGAATCGTCCTCACATAAAAACGAAATGGTTCTTGCAATATCTTCACCTGTTCCAGATCTACCAATCGGTGTGTTATGCTCTTTCAGCTGACGTGCTTCTTGAATAGTAGCCTCTTTCATATCGCCAATAATATCACCAGGACATACCATGTTCGCAGTAATACCAAACTCCGCTTCTTCATAAGCAACTGTTTTCGTTAATGAAACAAGTCCTACTTTCGCTGCCGCAAAAGCTGAGCGATAAATCCATCCCGGTGCACTATCCGCCCCTTGAAATCCGTAATTAATAATACGGCCAAAGTTCTGTTTTCTCATGACCGGAACGACAAGTTTTAATAAATGAAATACCGCTGTTAAATTTCCCTGAATCATTTCATTCCATTCATCTTCTTCATAATCAACTAACTTTTTTCGTTCAAATACATATGGACCAGCATTATTAATTAAAAAGTCAATTTTGCCAAAACGGCTCATCGCTTCTTCTACTATTTTATGTAAATCTTCCTTTTTAGTGACATCCGCTTGCACGAATTGTAGACGCTCTTCCACATCTTTATATGTTTCTTTCATCGTTTCCATAGCCGCTATATCGCTATGATACGTTACTGTTACTGAATATCCTTTAGCCAATAATTTTTCTGTTACTTGCTTTCCTAAACCTTTCGTACCGGCTGTAATGAGCGCGTGTCTCACAAAACTGCCTCCTTTTAAATTGCTATACTTCATATGTAACAAGTTCTCGCTCCAATTACAACTAAAATGAATTGAAACAGAGTTTTCAAAATTCTGTAACGTTTCTGGCAAGCACGTTACCAAAATTTGTTTTATAATTAAGTTGTAAACAGTTATAAAACAGATTGGGAGGAATTTACTATGAATAATACATATACAAATATTTTAATCGCGGTGGATGGTTCTAAAGAAGCAGAAAAAGCTTTTAAAAAAGCAATTCAAGTCGCAAAGCGCAACAATGCAACATTAACAATTGCTCATATCGTTGATGTAAAAGCATACTCAGCAGTAGAGGCTTATAGCCGTGCAATTGCTGAACGTGCAAATCTATTTGCAGAAGACTTATTAGAAGACTACAAAAAAACTGCGCTTGAAGCTGGTCTTGAAAAAATTGAAACTGTATTAGAATTTGGTAACCCTAAATCTAAAATTTCAAAAGAAATCGCTCCAAACCATAAAGTAGATTTAATTATGTGTGGTGCGACTGGTTTAAATGCTGTTGAACGCTTCCTAATCGGTAGCGTCTCTGAACATATTATTCGCTATGCGAAATGCGATGTCCTTGTTGTTCGTGGTGATGAGGAGCAAGGTGATCTTTAATTTATAGATAAAACACCAAGTCCACATATGAAGTGAACCCTGAAAACGGGACACCTATCAAAACACCTAAACCACTTGTTC
>NZ_JBMDKC010000206.1:0-3039 GCF_057809515.1 Bacillus sp. FG16 | reverse complement strand
ACAATCAAATGCCGAATATAATGCCGATGATGGATAACAATCAAATGCCGAATATAATGCCGATGATGGATAACAATCAAATGCCGAATATGATGCCGATGATGGATAACAATCAAATGCCGAATATGATGCCGATGATGGATAACAATCAAATGCCGAATATAATGCCAATCATGGATAATAATCAAATGCCAAATATGATGCCAATCATGGATAATAATCAAATGCCGAATATGATGCCAATCATGGATAACAACCAACCACCGAATATAATGCCGATAATGGATAACAATCAAATGCCGAATATAATGCCGATGATGGATAACAATCAAATGCCGAATATAATGCCGATGATGGATAACAATCAACCACCGAATATGATGCCATATCAAATGCCGTATCAACAGCCCATGATGCCGCCGAATCCGTATTATCAACAACCAAATCCATATCAAATGCCATATCAGCAAGGAGCGCCGTTTGGACCACAATATACGTCTATGCCAAATCCGAATATGATGCCAATGGATAATAATATGCCGCCGCTTGTGCAGGGTGAGGAAGATTGTGGATGTGGAGGAGAAAGTAGACTATATAGTCCACAACCAGGTGGTCCGCAATATGCGAATCCTTTATATTATCAACCAACTCAGTCTGCATATGCACCGCAGCCAGGAACGATGTATTATCAACCAGATCCACCAAATGTATTTGGAGAGCCCGTTTCAGAAGAAGAGGACGAAGAAGAAGTTTAAAAAGGCGGGAGTATTCCCGCCTTTTTTGCATGCGTGTTAATTAAGAAAATGAAGTTTTTTTATGAAGTGCTAGAAAATTCCCAGTGAAATATTAACAGTGTAAAAACCTTCTCTGTTACTCATCATAAGAGGGAGCTTTTCAGTAGAGAAGCTCATTCTAACAGAGGGGGTTTTTGTATTGAATACGAAAGTAAAAGTAATTGCTGCTTCTTTGTTAGTTACCAGTGCATTAGCTGCATGTGGTACACCAAAAGATAACAATGCAATGGATGGACGTAACTACAATTACGAGCGTACATCTTATAATGATACACACCAGTATCGTGATAATGTAACGCGTAATGATCGTTATACAGATTATGTAACATATAGAAATGGTCGTAACGATACAGGATATAATAATTATTACCGCGATGTAAATTACAATGGACAAATTGCTAATCCACATCCAACACGTAATATTACAATGAACAATTCATACATTAACAATGATGGTAAAACAGCAGAAAGAATTACAAATCGTGTGAAACGTATGAATAACGTAGACCGTGTGTCTACAGTTGTATATGGAAACGATGTAGCGATTGCGGTAAAACCACGTAATCCAGTATCGAATGAAACAGCGCTTGCAAATGAAGTTCGTCAAGCTGTTGCAAATGAAGTTGGAAACAGAAACGTATATGTTTCTGTAAGAAATGATATGTTTACTCGTGTCGATGCAATGAGTACTCGTCTACGTAACGGTACAGTTACAAACGATTTTAATCGTGACATAGTGAATATGTTCCGAGACATTCGTTACGGTTTAACTGGTACAGTACGATAGCGAAATAAAAGAGGAAGGGATAGCCCTTCCTCTTTATTCATCGTTGTCTTGTAAACGACGTTTTTTAATAAAATAACTAACGGAGTAAGAAACTAAAAAGCATATGAAAAGAATACTACCTGTTAAAATAGCTTCAAACAGAGGTCTTTCTGGACTGAAAATAATATAAATAATAGCCATAACAATTCCTACAATAAGGGAGCGGAAGACAAGTTTATAATAAGGAGTTAACTTTATTTCCTTTTCACTTTCTTCTACATCAATTGAAACACTTAACTGTAAATAACTAAGGACGATACTTGTAAGAATAAATAATAGCCATAATGGAGATTTCGTAATTTGGTCCATTCCTTCAGTGAATCCGATATAACCTAAAATGCCAATTATACCAAGCGATTGAAAAAGAAAGGCAATACGTATGTTTTTTAATGTTTTCAGAATGAGACGTTCATCCTTTATTTTTTTCATAATATCCATCTCCTGTTTTATGATGATTTCGCTGTTACTTTTATCAATTTATAATTTACATATCGTTCGTTTGGATAACAAAGGAAATAAAATATTTTTATAAACATGTTGCACTTACACTTTATTAATGTTATATTAACAAAGCGATGAGCTAATTTACGTAAGACGAGAGATATGCTTAAGTGCTAAACACGCGAATGTGGTCGCCTGGTCTCTCGCCGTAAACGCATCAAGACGCCTGCTTTGCAGGCGTCTTTCATTTTGTATAAAAGTGAATGATACATGCAGATGAGGTAAACCCTTATCTGCATTTTTTATTTTTCGAAAGAAATGTAATATGGATAAAACCCCCATTTCCGGAAAAACTACTAATGAAAGTATGATCTTGCCTAAAAGAGGTGAACGGAAATGAAATGGATACTGATTGCGATGCAAGCTTTCGTTATGATGTTTTGTTTCGTTTATGGAACGAATGCGAAGGCGGAAGGGCCAGTACCAGAAGTAACGGAAAAAGAACCTGAGGTTACAATTTTATTAGAGCGTATGTATGTTGATGGCGAAGTAAGCGAAGAAATACTTACAGAAAAAGTGGCGTATTTAGAAAAGTTTTTACAGCAATATAAAGAATGGCAACTTGTTGATCGTGATGATGTACAAATTGTATTGCAAAAGAAAGTTGATGATATTTCTCCGTTATTGAAAACAAGTGGATATTTTGGTGTTTCAGAGGAAGGGATATTACAAATTTTCAAAGGTGTGCCGAAAAGTGATAATGCGATCCATTCTTTCTTTCAAATTGATATGAAAAAGCTTGAGAGTTATGAGCGTGCGAAATTGAAACGTGGTATTCGTATCAAATCAAAAGAAGGTTTTGTGAAGACGATTGAAAAAATGAAACAATACGCAGTGCAAAATAAGAAAAAAAGCAGCTCATGGTGAACTGCACCCCAATTGTTAGACACAGTCTAACAATTGGAGGTGCAGTTTTTC